>NZ_JAUYUD010000124.1 GCF_030692605.1 Lutibacter sp. | reverse complement strand
GCCAAAACATTTGATGGATTTAAAACAAGAATACTTTCTAAATTAACCTCGTTGACAATTATTCAATACATTAACAAGTTTATTTTTGAGAGAAATATTAACAACTTAAAAATTAACATTGTCTAAATGCACAACGGGTTAAATAAAATTATTTCTTCATCAAAAGTGTTGAAATCATAAATAATAACAAATAGCTTAAATTGGCTTATTTTCTAAATAGCTAATTGGCTCATTAAATAACGAAGTTATGAGTTTAAAAAATACACAAAATTTCAACTACGGATTAGAAAAAATATTTTCGGAAGCAGAAGATTTTTTACCATTATTAGGAACCGATTATGTAGAGCTTTATGTTGGCAATGCTAAACAAGCGGCACATTATTATAAAACAGCATTCGGATTTCAATCTCTTGCATATGCAGGTTTAGAAACTGGGATGAAAGACCAAACAAGTTATGTATTGGTTCAAGATAAAATTCGATTGGTTTTAACAACACCCATGCCAAATTCAAAAAACAAAGAACTCTTTGAACATATAGAAAATCATGGTGACGGTGTAAAAGTAGTTGCACTTTGGGTTGAAGACGCTACAAAAGCTTGGGAAGAAACTACAAAAAGAGGGGCAAAATCATTTCTAAAACCCATTAAAGAAAGTGATGAAAACGGTGAAGTTGTTCGCTCAGGAATTCATACATATGGTGATACTGTTCATATTTTTGTTGAACGAAAAAATTATAAGGGCATCTTTTTACCAAAATTTGAAAAATGGGAATCAAAATATAACCCTTCAGATCTTGGATTAAAATATGTTGATCATATGGTTGGAAATGTTGGTTGGAATGAAATGAATGTTTGGTCTAAATTTTATGCCGAAACAATGGGATTTGCAAACCTAATTACCTTTGATGATAAAGACATTTCGACCCAATTTACTGCTTTAATGAGTAAGGTAATGACCAACGGAAATGGGAGAGTTAAATTTCCAATTAATGAACCTGCTGAAGGTTTAAAAAAATCTCAAATTGAAGAATATTTAGATTTCTATAATGGTCCTGGAGTACAACATATTGCAGTTGCAACAAACAATATTTTAGAAACTGTAAAAGCAATGACCGAGCGAGGCGTTGAATTTTTATATGTTCCTGGCACTTATTACGACACTGTTTTAGACAGAGTTGGCGAAATAGATGAAAATTTGGCAGAGCTAAAAGAATTAGGAATTTTAGTTGATAGAGATGAGGAAGGATATTTGCTTCAAATATTTACCAAACCTGTTTCAGATAGGCCCACATTGTTTTTCGAAATTATTCAACGAAAAGGGGCTCAATCATTCGGAAAAGGAAATTTTAAGGCCTTGTTTGAATCTATTGAAGCAGAACAGGAACGAAGAGGAACATTATAAAAAAATTTATTTAATAAAAGCTTAACAATACAATCCTAACCCTTTTATTATTTTTGGAACAAAAATTACAACCTCAATAATCTAATGCCTATAAATTTTTAAAATGAAGAAATATTTTGTCATACTATTTACACTTTTACTTTCTTTAGGTTTGTTCGCTCAGCCTTCAAAAGGTATGAAAACCATTACCAATCATGCATTTAAACATGGAGAATGGTTAAAATTTAGAATGAGTTATAGTAATTTTTTAAATGCAGGTTATTCTACAATTCAAGTTTCAGAATTAAAAACAAACGGAAGAGATGCTTTTCATATAGCAGGAATAGGGAAATCTACGGGCTTGGTGAGCCTTTTTTTCACAGTAAAAAATGATTACCAAACCTATATGTACAAAGAGACCTTACAGCCATATAAATTTATCCGAAAAATTAATGAAGGTGGTTACACTAAGGATCTAGAAATTTTATTCGATTATGAAACAAAGCAGGCAACTGTTAAAGATTTTAAACATAACAAAATAGACCGTTATCCAATAGGTACTAATATTCAGGATATGATGTCGGCTTTATATTTTTTGAGAAATCAAGATATGAGTTCTTTAAAAGTAAACGACCAAATAGATTTAAAAATGTTTATTGATGATGAAGTTGTATCGTTTAAACTTCACTTTTTAGGAAAAGAAGTAATTAGAACAAAATTTGGAAAAATTAGGGCTTTAAAATTTAGACCTTTAGTACAAACCGGACGTGTTTTTAAAGAGCAAGAAAGCCTAACAATATGGGTGAGTGACGACGATAATAAAATTCCACTTCAAATAAAAGCGTCACTTGCAGTTGGTTCTTTACGTGCAGATTTAGACGAATTTAAAGGTTTAGCACATCCTTTTAACATTATTTTTTGACAATTAAATTGTACTTTTGCATTTTATTTTTTAAAACCAATTAATTTACAAAATTTACAAAATTGAAAAAAATAGTTTTCCTTCTTTTAATATCCTTCATATTCTCTTGTAAAAACAAAAATGGTGATAATGATATAATAGTAGCAGAGCCAAAAATAATATTTGAATTCGGATACAGATTAAATGATTATAAGGTTATTAATGATACGATTAAACCAGGAGAAAATTTTAGTACAATTCTAGATAAATATGGTATTGAATATGTGAAAGTATTAGAAATTGTAACTAAAATTAAAGACACCTTTGATGTTAGAAAAATAAAAGGAGGTATTCCCTATACCATTTTAGCCAAATTAGATTCTACTCAAAAAGCCCAAGTTTTTATATACAAACATTCACTTGTAAATTATACAGTAATTGATTTTAAAGATTCATTAGTTGTTGCCTATAATGGTAAAAAACCAATGAAAACCATTGTAAAAACAGCTTCAGGAATTATTAATAGTAGTTTAACACAATCTATAATTGATGCAGGGTTAACTACTTATTTAGCCTATAAAATGGAAGATATTTATGGGTGGTCTATTGATTTTTATCGACTTCAAAAAAACGATCGATTTAAATTAATTTATGAACAACATTATATAAATGATACTATTCCTGTTGGAATTGGCGAAGTTAAAGCTGCCTTTTTTGAACATGACGGCAAGCCTTATTATGCCTTCACATATGTGATTGATTCTACAAATAATAAAGTAGATTATTATGATGATGTTGCCAATGCCTTACGTCGTCAATTTTTAAAAGCCCCTGTTAAACTAAGTAGAATTTCATCTCGTTATAACTTAAACAGAAGAATTGCACTTTATGGGAATCGTGTTAGAGCTCATAAAGGAACTGATTATGCTGCTCCTATAGGAACTCCAATTTTAACTACAGCTAGTGGTATCGTTCAAGAATCTAGGTATGGCGGCGGAAATGGAAATTATGTAAAGGTTAGACATAGTGGAGCCTATAGCACTCAATACCTTCACATGAGTAAAAGAGCTGTGCAAGTAGGACAAAGAGTGAGCCAAGGCGATGTTATTGGCTATATTGGAATGACTGGAAATACATCGGGACCCCATGTTTGTTACCGGTTTTGGAAAAACGGAGTTCAGGTAGATCCATTAAGAGAGCGATTGCCAAATTCTGAACCGATGAAGGAAAGCAAAATACCTGCTTATTTTAAATACATTGAACCAATAAAATTAAAATTAGATGCAATTCCTTTTGCCAAAAAGAAATCTATTATTCCATCCTAATTTATTAAAAATAATTTAATTCATTTAGTTATGAAAAATGTAAATCCGACCCAAACAAAATCTTGGGAAAAATTAACGAATCATTTTAACGAAACAAAAAACGTTCATATAAAATCGCTTTTTAATCAGAATCCAAATCGTTCAAAAGAATTTAGTATTAAATTTAGTGAATATGAATTCGATTTTTCTAAAAACAGAATAACCGCTGAAACTCTGAATTATTTGGTTGAATTAGCAAATGAGGTAGATTTAAAAAGCGCTATGAATTCTTATTTTTCAGGAGAAATAATAAATAAAACTGAAAATAGAGCAGTATTACATACTGCTTTAAGGAATCAGAATTTGTCTGAAATCAATGTTGAAGGAGAAAATATTGTTCCTAAAATAAAGGAAACTCTTCAAAAAATAGAATCTTTTACCAATGAAGTAGTTTCAGGTAATTGGAAAGGATTTACAGGAAAAAAAATAACTGATGTTGTAAATATTGGAATTGGAGGTTCAGATCTAGGTCCAGATATGATTGTTGAATCACTAAAATTCTACAAAAATCATTTAAATGTTCATTTCGTTTCTAATATAGATGGAGATCACGTACAAGAAGTTATTAAGAATTTAAATCCAGAAACCACGTTGTTTGTAATTGTTTCAAAAACTTTCACTACTCAAGAAACCCTTACAAATTCAACTACTATAAAAAATTGGTTTTTACAAACTGCATCTGAAGAAGATGTAGCAAAACACTTTGTGGCAGTTTCTACCAACTTAAAAACAGTAAGTGAATTTGGAATAGACTCCAATAACATTTTTCCAATGTGGGATTGGGTTGGAGGCCGTTTTTCATTATGGAGTAGTGTTGGTTTATCTATCAGTTTAGCAGTTGGATTCGATAATTTTAACCAACTTTTAATAGGAGCTTTTGAAATGGATGAACATTTTAAAAATGAACCATTTGAAAAAAATGCACCCGTTATTTTAAGTTTAATTGGCATTTGGTATACCAATTTTTTTAACTGTGAAACAGAAGTAATTTTACCCTATACTCAATATTTAAGCAAACTTGCTCCTTATTTGCAACAAGCAATAATGGAGAGTAACGGAAAAAGTGTTGATAGAAATGGAAAACCAGTTTCATACCAAACCGGAACCGTTATTTGGGGTAGTACAGGTACAAATTCTCAACATGCTTTTATGCAATTATTACATCAAGGTACCAAACTAATTCCTGCCGATTTTATAGGGTTTAAAGAATCTCTTTATGGAAACGAAGACCATCATACTAAATTGATGGCAAACTTTTATGCACAAACACAAGCTTTAGCAGAAGGTAAAACAAAGGAAGAAGTTCATTTAGACTTAAAAACTCAAGGTAAAATGGACGCTATTGAAACGTTATTGCCATACAAAGTATTTGAAGGCAATAAACCAAGTAATACTGTATTAATAAACAAATTAACTCCAAAAACATTGGGTGGGTTAGTTGCTTTTTATGAACATAAGATATTTGTTCAAGGTGTTATTTGGAATATTTTTAGTTTCGATCAATTTGGTGTTGAGCTAGGTAAAGAATTGGCTCATAAATATTTGCAAAAATTTAACTAACCAGCCACATACAAAGCATTTAAAGTTTTTAACAATTTTTAACATTTTCTTCGATATTTGTTAATATTTATTTGGTTGATATTCAGTAAGGCTTTGCCTTTTTTGTATATTTAAACTTTCTTAATTTAATGTTAAATATTAACATTAAATTAAAGGAGAAAAGAACAAAAAGTCGCATTTTTGCAGAACATTTAATTCAAATCAAATTCAAATTAAACAATGAGAAATTTAAAAAATTGGCTAATTGCCTTGGTGTTTATCACTACAGCATCCATGTTTGGGCAAGGTGTGACCACCTCTTCCATTAATGGTAAAATACTAGACAACAACGGTGCTCCTTTACCCGGTGCAAACGTAGTTGCTGTCCACACAGAATCAGGTACGAAATATGGTGTTTCTACAGATTTCGATGGTTATTTCAGAATCTCAAATATGAGAGCTGGAGGGCCATACAACATTACACTTTCTTATGTAGGATTTAATGACTACGCTCAAAACAATGTTTACCTTCAATTAGGTCAAACTTTTGCAATTAACCACAAAATGGTGGAGGCAGCAAATGCATTGCAAGAGGTGGTTATTACGGGTGCACTTAATGGTGTATTTGATGGTAATAAAACAGGTACTGGTACCTATGTGAGTAAAAAACAAATAGAAACTTTACCAACAGTTTCTAGAGGTATTGGAGATTTTTTACGTACAACACCACAAGCTCAAGTTAGTGGAAGTACAATTTCAATTGGTGGTCAAAACAATAGGTACAACGCAATCTATATAGATGGGGCTGTAAATAATGATGTTTTTGGTTTAGCTTCTTCTGGAACAAATGGAGGTCAAACAGGTGTTAATCCAATTTCAGTAGATGCTATTGAATCTTTCCAAGTTTCTGTTGCTCCTTTTGATGTTAGAATCTCTGGTTTTTCTGGTGGAGCAATTAGTGCAGTTACACGTTCTGGAACAAATAATTTTGAAGGATCTGTATATGGTTTTATTCGTAACGAATCATTAGCTGGTAAAACGCCTGTTGATTTGGTTCCTTCTGGAGGTAGCAGAGAAAAATTATCTGATTTTTCAGCTAAAACATTTGGAGTTAGAGCTTCTGGTGCTATAACTAAAGATAAATTATTTTATTTTGTAAACTACGAAAATCAAAACGATGAAACTCCAAGACCATTTAATTTCGCTAATTATATTGGAACTTCAAATGAAAGTGCCATTCAAGGTTTAAGCAATTTTCTAACAACCACCTACGGATTTAATCCTGGAACATATTTAAGTACTGCTGATGAATTAAAAAGTGATAAGTTAGTTGTTAAATTAGACTGGAATATTAATGAAAACAATAAACTATCTTTTAAACACAGTTATGTAAATGCAGAACAAATTAATGCGTCTACTTCTAATACAACTAGCATAAATTTCAGTAGTGGTTCTATTTATTTCCCATCTACAACCAATACAACTTCAGTAGAACTAAACTCAAAATTAAGCGAAAAAACTTCAAACAGCTTAACTTTAGCTTACACTTCTGTACTTGATGATAGAGATCCTTTAGGAGATCCTTTCCCAAGAGTTAGAATTAAAGATGGATCAGGTAATATCTTTTTTGGTTCAGAACCTTTTTCAACTGGAAATATATTAGAACAAAAAATAATGACTCTTACAGATAATTTTGAAATTTATAAAGGTGCACACACTATAACTTTAGGTACACATTTAGAGTCTTCTGATGTAAGAAATGTATTTATAAGACAAAATTATGGAGATTATGTGTTTACTAATTTAAATAGATTTTTAACTGGTGGTCTTGCAGAAGATTACAACAGAAGTTATTCATTACAAGGAGGTATCGGGGATGATTCAAAAGGAGCTGCTGAGTTTGATATGTTCCAAGTTGGAGTGTATGTTCAAGATGAAATACAAGCAACTGATAATCTTAAACTTACAATTGGATTACGTTTTGATGCACCTATTTGGTCTGATGGTTTAGTGAATGATTCTTTCAATAACACGACTGTTGGCTTATTAGAAGCACAAGGAAAAGATTTACAAGGGGCAAGAGTTGGAAAAGGAGTATCTACTTCAATCCATATTTCTCCAAGAGTTGGATTTAACTGGAACGTAAATGGCGAATCAGATACCCAAGTTCGTGGTGGTTTTGGTATATTTACCTCAAGAGTGCCTTTAGTTTGGCCTGGAGCTGTTTATAACAATAATGGTATGGCAATTGGAGCCGCTGAAGAACGAAACCTACCTGGTGGAGGTTTATTTGTAGCAGATCCTTTTGGGCAGCCTGTTGGGCCTGCAGTGGGTTCAGGACAATTAGGAGGTGATATCAACCTTTTTTCAAGTGATTTTAAATTACCTCAAGTATTTAAAGTAAATTTAGCTGTAGATCAAAAATTACCTTTCTGGGGATTAGTTGCCTCTGCTGATTTATTATACAACAAAAACATCTCAGCTGTTTATTACGAAAACTTAAATCTTAAAGCTCCTATTTTATTCCAATCAGGAACTGGGGATACACGTCCTTATTATAATAGAAGTTCTAGAATTGACCCAACTTATTTTGGAATTTATTTAGGATCTAATACAAGTGAAGGTCATTCTTGGAATAGCTCTTTAACAATTACAAAACCTTTAGCTAATGGTTTCCAAGGTAGTGTTTCATATGGTTATGGTGATTCTCAAACAATTTTTGAAGGAACAAGTTCGCAAAACTCGTCACAGTGGAGAAATCAACTTAGTGTGAATGGGAAAAATTCAAAATTACCAACTTCTAGATCTCAATTCGCTCAAGGGCATAGAGTTATAGCAAATGGTTCTTATGATATAAAATGGAATGACAACATTAAAACTACTTTTGGTTTATTTTACCAAGGTGTTAACGGAAATTCATTTACTTATACTTATCAAGAAGGACAAGACGTGTTAAATGATGACTCAAGTGATAATGCTGTTATTTACGTTCCAAAAAATGCTGCTGATATTAGATTAAAAGAAGGTGCTAATGGTTTAACTGCAGCTCAACAATGGACTGCCTTAGATGGATTTATTCAAGGTAATGATTACCTTAGAAGTAGAAGAGGAAAATATGCTGAAATAAATGCAGACAGAGCTCCTTGGAGTCATATTGTTGATTTAAAAGTTTTACAAGATTTCTCAATTAAGTTTGGCGAAAAGAAACATACTTTCCAAGCTTCATTTGATATTTTCAACTTTACCAATTTAATTAACAAAGAATGGGGTGTTCAAAAATTCGCTCCTAATTTTGGAGAAATTGATATTCTAAGAACTGAGACCGCTGGTGTTGCTCCAGTTTATAGTTTTAATCCAGCTGTTATTGATAATATGTTCACTATTGATGATAGTGGTATTGAAAGTTCAAGATGGCAAATGCAAGTTGGAATAAGATATTCTTTTAATTAGTATTTTCACAAATAAAAATT
Source organism: Lutibacter sp. (assembly GCF_030692605.1). Lineage (GTDB taxonomy): Bacteria > Bacteroidota > Bacteroidia > Flavobacteriales > Flavobacteriaceae > Lutibacter. The sequence continues at coordinate 36,515 of NZ_JAUYUD010000124.1, read as the reverse complement.
TAAATCCGCTCAATTTGAGCGGATTTTTTGTTTAATAACACCCGAATAAGTTTAAATTAAATTTCATATTTTTACAACCAATTAAAACTAACTATTATGACAAAAATGATTCATTCTTATTGGGCTTACTTAGTATTACTTATTATTGTAATTGCAGTTGCAAATGCCATTATTGGATTAAACTCTAAAAAGGAATTTAAAGCAACCGATTTACGTATTTCATTGTTCGCATTAATTGCTTCTCACATTCAATTAATACTCGGTTTTATAGCCTACTATACTTCTGTGTTTTACGAAACAATGCGCGATATGGGTATGGGTGAAGTGATGAAAAATAGCGAACTTAGAAAACCGCTGATTGAACATCCTTTATTAATATTAATTGCAATTGCATTAATTACTATTGGTTTTTCTAAACATAAAAAGAAAACTACAGATGCTGCAAAATTTAAGACTATTGCTGTTTTTTATGGTATTGCATTGTTACTAATTTTAGTTGTAATTCCTTGGGGTTTATGGTTTACTAAATAATAATAAACATGTCTGTTTTGAGCCTGCCTGACTTGCAAGCAGGCTCAAATTGGCAAACAAAATTACCTTATAGATATTTACATTCTTTTTAAAAATGAAAAATATTCTTTCTTACATACTCTCCATCATTTTTTACTTTTTTTATGGTTTTTTACTCATCCTATTTCATGTGATTCAATGGGTAGGTTTTAACCTAGGAAAATATCGTGGGCATAAAATAACCGTTGATTTAATGAATGGTACGTTAACATATCTCCTCTATGTTTTAGGTACTAGAATTCAATTTGTTAGTAAATATCCTATTCCACAAAATGTTCCTTTAATAATTGTATCCAATCATCAAAGCATGCATGATATTTGCCCCATTGCATTTTTTTTAAGAAAATACCATCCTAAATTTGTTTCTAAAATTGAATTAGGGAAAGGCATCCCGAGTGTTTCGTATAATTTAAGGCACGGTGGTTCGGTTTTGATTGATAGAAAAGATGCCCGACAATCTTTAACAGCGCTTAAAGAATTTGGACAATATATTGAAAAAAACAATTATGCGGCAGTTATTTTTCCTGAAGGCACCAGAAGCAAAGACGGTGCTCCTAAACGATTTTCAGAAAACGGATTAAAAATGCTTACCAAATTTGCACCTTCAGCTTACATTATTCCTGTTACCATCAATAATTGTTGGAAACTTAATAAACAAGGTGCGTTCCCGCTAGGTATTGGAGAAAAAATCACTTTTGAATTTCATCAAGCCATTGAAGCGAAATCATTAACATTTGAAAATTTATTTCAAAAAGTAAAAACTACCATTAAAAATTCGGTAGTTTAGCAAACTACTACTAAAAAAATGGACATGTCGGCACACAATATCAGGTTAGAGGTAATGCTAACCCTTGAAAAGAATATAGATATCTTTGTTGAAAAATTTTTAATTACCCCCGAAAAAATTTGGCAACCAACTGATTTTTTACCCAACTCTCAAAGCGATTCATTTATTGAAGAAATCAAAGAAATTCAAGAGCTCTCCAAAGACTTAAATGATGATTTTTGGACTGTTTTAGTTGGAGATACCATTACAGAAGAGGCCTTACCAACCTACGAATCGTGGCTGTTAGATGTTGATGGTGTTTCACAGCATAGTAATGAAAATGGTGGAGGAGATAATGGCTGGGCAAAATGGTTACGGGCTTGGACTGGAGAAGAAAACAGGCATGGTGATGTGTTGAGTAAATACTTATATCTATCTGGCAGGGTTAATATGCGCGAAGTAGAAATTACTACTCAACATTTAATTGCAGACGGATTTGATATTGGAAGTGCTCGCGATCCATACAAAAACTTTGTATACACAAGCTTTCAAGAGTTAGCTACTTATGTTTCACATAATAATGTTGCTAAAATTGCACGTAAAAATGGGCATAAATTATTAGCAAAAATGTCTATGATTATTGCAGGAGATGAAATGCGCCATCATTTAGCATATACCGAGTTTGTTAAGCAAATTTTTCAGCACGACCCAAGTGAAATGATGTTAGCTTATCAATACATGATGAAATATAAAATTGTTATGCCAGCAATGAATTTAAGACATTCTGGTGAAGAAAAAGGAAGCCTTTTCAATCAATTTTCAACAGTTGCTCAACGCGTTGGTGTTTATACCAGCTTTGATTATATCGATATTATTACGAAATTAAATACTTCTTGGGAACTTGATAAAATTACAGGTTTATCTGCTGAAGCTGAAAAAGCCAGAGACTATTTAATGAATTTACCAGACCGAATGTGTCGTATTGCCGAACGTATTGTTGTTCCAAACACAAAATACAATTTTAAATGGATAAATCCTGTATGCTAAGTTTGTTTTAAACTACTTAACCTAATCATGTCTAAGTAACTATATTTCGTCAAGATAAATTAGATTGTTTATTACTTTATTTCAAAGCTATCTTTATCATTCAAAAAGTTTAACTTAGTTCGCACTTCTGCTATATGTTTTTTATGCAACGTTATAATGGTGTTATCCTCCTGATTTGTTTTTAGATGGGTTAGCTTTTTCCCTAAACAATTATATGCTACTGAATGGCCTGAATATTCAAAATGGTTTTCATCAACTCCTACTCTATTTACACCAATAACATAGCTTAAATTCTCAATGGATCTCGCTTTTAATAAAGCATCCCAAGCGGCAATTCTTGGTTTTGGCCAATTGGCAACATATAAAAGAACATCGTAATTTTCTACATTTCTCGACCAAACAGGAAAACGCAAATCGTAACAAACTAATGGGCAAATTTTCCAATCATTATAATTAACTATCAGTTTTTCTGTTCCAGTTGTATATTTCAAGTGCTCACCAGCCAAGCTAAATAAGTGTCTTTTATTGTAATAATTTATTTCACCTGAAGGATGAACAAATAATAATCTATTGTAAAAATTGTTATTTTCAATTATAATAATACTTCCTGCAATTGCTGCATTTTTTTTTAGTGCCAAATTACGCATCCATTCCACTGTTTCACCTTGCATTGTTTCAGCAACGTGTTGCGGATTCATTGTAAAACCAGAGGTGAACATTTCAGGCAAAACAAATAAGTCAACCTCCTTAGAAATTGACTCAATGGTAGTTGAAAAATTTGATCTATTTTTTTTAGGTTGTTCCCAAACTAGATTACTTTGAATAATGGCAATGTTTAGGGTATTTTTCATTTATAATTTTTTGCGTTTTTTTTCAACATCACGTTTCATTCTATCTATTTTTTTTTGCCACTTCTCATCGTCTAGTGGTGATATTTTTCCGTTACTTTTTAGCTTATCGTACTTTTTATGTTTTTATCTAAGCTATTTCGTGCTTTGCTATATTTCTTTTCAGCATGTTCTTTTTGCTTTATTTCCTTTTCAGCTTTTTTTACCTTTTTTTCTGCAGCTTTTTGTTTTTTAGCTGCCTTTTTAGCTGCCTTCTCAGCCTCTCTCAATTTTCGGTCTGCCAATAATCGTTCACTGTTTTTATTTTTTATGGCAATTTGTTGTTCAAAAGAAAGACTTTTTGTTACTTCCTTCCCGTCAAAAAATATTTTATTGCCTTTAACATCATACATTCTACCTTCATAATCAACTTGTTGTGCGGTTAAAATTGAAAGTGAAAATAACAACATAATTACCCAGAATAATTTTATTTTTTCATATTTCATAATTTTATATACACAAATTTACAACTAAATATTACATAATATATCGGCAGCTCTTTTTAATGTTTCTTCCGTTTTAGAAAAACAAAAGCGCAATACTTTAGTGTCGTAATTACTATTGTTGAAAACTGAAATTGGCACAGACGCTATTTTATATTCTTTTGTTAATCTAATGGCAAAGTCATAATCGCTTTCTTCTGTTATATTTTTAAAATTTAACAACTGAAAATAAGTCCCTTTTGAAGGTATACTGGTAAATTTAGAATCCTTAATGAGCGACAAAAACAAATCCCTTTTTTCTTGATAAAAAGAACCTAAATAATTATAATTATCTGGCGATTTCAAATAAGAAGCAAGTGCTATTTGCATGGGATGATTCACACTAAACACATTAAATTGATGCACTTTTCTTAGTTCATTTGTTAACTGTGCTGGAGCTAAACAATATCCCATTTTCCAGCCTGTATTGTGAAATGTTTTACCAAATGAAGCTACAATAAAAGCTCTTTCGGCTAAAGAAGGAAATAAAGCTGCCGAATAATGCTTTTCATTATCAAAAATAATATGTTCATACACCTCATCGCTTAATAATAAAATATTGGTGTCTTTAAGTAATTGTTCCAATTGAAACATATCTGAATAAGTCATTATTCTCCCCGAAGGATTATGAGGTGAGTTTATAATAATCATTTTCGTTTTATCGCTTATTAAACCTCTAACCTGTTGCCAATCTATTTTAAAATCTTCAGGATCTAACTGAATTGCAATTGGTTTACCTCCAAATAATTCTATTGTTGGCTCGTAACAATCATACGCTGGTTTAAAAATTATAACTTCATCATCCTTTTTAATAGTGGTTGCAATTATGGTAAAAATTGCCTGAGTAGCACCCGCTGTAACAGTAATTTCTGTATCTGGATTATAATTTACTTGATAAAGACTCTCCGTTTTTTGAGCAATTGATTCTCTTAAACTCATTACTCCAGGCATTGGAGCGTATTGGTTATTTCCTTCAACCATTGCTTTATTAACTAATGAAATTAATTTTTCATCACTCTCAAAATTTGGAAATCCTTGCGCCAAATTCAAGGCGCTGTGTTCATTGGCTAAACCACTCATTATAGCAAAAATGGAAGTTGGTACATTTGGTAATTTTGATTGAAAAGGTATGTTATATGTTGGCATATATTTAAGGTTTAATTATTCTTAAAATTTCTGAATTTCATCTTTCAATAAATAAAATGAGTTTGAGACTCTGAACTTGATTTAGGGTAACAAAATCGGTTTTAAAAATACTAAATATTCACTTTATTAACGGCTTTTGTAAACAAAAAACCCATTTCAAAATTGAAATAGGTTTTAATATTGAACTTAATATGTAAAATAACTATATAATGCTTGCTTTCAAATACTCACGATTCATACGTGCAATATTTTCTAATGAAATTCCTTTCGGACATTCAACTTCACAAGCACCTGTGTTTGTACAGTTTCCAAATCCTTCTATATCCATTTGGGCAACCATGTTAAGTACACGTTCTTTAGCTTCCACTTTACCTTGTGGTAACAACGCAAATTGCGACACTTTTGCAGCAACAAATAGCATAGCACTCGAGTTTTTACAACTAGCTACACAAGCTCCACAGCCAATACATGAAGCAGCATCCATAGATAAATCTGCATTGTATTTTGAAATTGGAATTGAATTAGCGTCTTGAGTATTCCCAGAAGTATTTACTGAAATATAACCACCAGCTTGTTGAATACGTTCAAAAGCCATACGATCTACAATTAAATCTTTAATTACTGGGAATGCTTTCGCTCTCCAAGGTTCTATATAAATAGTATCGCCATCTTTAAAAGTACGCATGTGTAATTGGCATGTTGTTATACCTCTGTCTGGACCGTGAGGTTCTCCATTAATATGTAATGAACACATTCCACAAATACCTTCTCTACAATCGTGATCAAATGCAATAGGCACTTCATCTTTTGCTACCAAACTTTCATTTAAAACATCCATCATTTCTAAGAATGACATATGCTCTGAAATATCGGTTACTTTATATTCGACCATTTGACCCTTTTCTTGAGGTCCTTTTTGTCTCCAAATTTTTAACGTTAAATTCATATCTTAAGTTTATTAGCCATTAGGCAATAGGCAATAGTTTTTTAATTGCTTATTGATTTAATAAAGGCATTTAACATTTTGTTTTCTTCTGTGATTAAATTTATTATTTTATCAAACTGATCATTACTTATCAAATCTAATTCTCTTGAAATAATTATTTGAGTTTCTAACTCTAATAATCAACCTCTGGCAATTTCAGAAATTGAATATAATTTTGAGTGTAATTTCTACCATAACCCTCTGCAATATTTGAAGGGATAGAAATTGCTGCTCTTTTCATTTGACTTTGCAAACCAAACACTTCGTCTTTAGGTAAATCTTTACATAATAAATAAATTTCTTTGACTAACTGAATTCCTTTTTTCCAAATTAATAGATCTTTATAAGATTTTATTGAACTCATTTTACCTATTGCCTAATGCCTTATTCACTATTGCCTATTTATAAGAACGAGTTTTTAATTCGATATCTTTAAATTCTAATTGTTCTTTATGCAAAATAGCTTCACTAGGTTTTCCTGTGTATTCCCAAGCTGCGACATACGCAAAGTTTTTATCGTCACGTTTTGCCTCACCATCTTCAGTTACGTGCTCTTCTCTAAAGTGACCTCCACAAGATTCTTCACGCTCTAAAGCATCTTTTGCAAATAATTCTCCTAATTCTAAGAAATCAGCTACTCTACCTGCTTTTTCTAATTCAGGATTCATTTCATTTAAATCTCCAGGAACTTTTACGTTTTTCCAGAAATCTTCACGAATTTCTTGAATTTCCTTAATCGCTTCTTTTAAACCTTTTTCATTTCGGGCCATTCCAACTTTATCCCACATTACTTGTCCCAATTTTTTGTGGAAATAATCTACAGAATGTGTTCCTTTATTATTGATAAAGAATTCTAATTGATCTTTTACAGATTTTTCAACTTCATCAAATTCAGGAGAATTGGTTGGTATCTTCCCTGTTCTAATATCATCAGCTAAATAATCACCAATAGTATAAGGCAATACAAAATATCCATCTGCCAAACCTTGCATTAAAGCAGAAGCTCCTAATCTGTTTGCACCGTGATCAGAGAAATTTGCTTCACCAATACAATACAATCCAGGAACAGTTGTCATTAAGTTATAATCTACCCAAACACCACCCATTGTATAGTGCGTTGCTGGATAAATCATCATAGGAGTTTTATATGGATTTTCATCTATAATTTTCTCATACATTTGGAACAAGTTTCCGTATTTTTCTTCAATAACAGCTTCACCTAATTTAATAACTTCTTCTTTTGAAGGATTATGAAGTCCTTGAATTTTAGCTTGTGTGCTTCCGTATCTATGAATAGCAGCAGCAAAATCTAAATACACAGCTTCTCCAGTTGCATTTACTCCGTGACCTGCATCACAACGTTCTTTAGCTGCTCTTGAAGCAACATCTCTAGGAACTAAATTCCCATAAGCAGGATATCTTCTTTCTAAGAAATAATCTCTATCTACTTCAGAAATTGCAGTTGGCTTTAAGTTGCCTTGTTGAATTGCCTTTGCATCTTCTATTTTTGCAGGAACCCAAATTCTACCATCATTACGCAATGATTCTGACATTAACGTTAATTTAGATTGGTAATCTCCTGAACGTGGAATACACGTTGGGTGAATTTGCGTAAAACAAGGATTTGCAAAATATGCTCCTTTTTTATGAATTTTCCAAGCTGCAGTTGCGTTAGAACCCATAGCGTTGGTTGATAAGAAATAAACATTTCCATAACCGCCAGTTGCAATAACTACGGCGTGAGCAGAATGACGCTCAATTTCACCAGTTATTAAATCACGAGCAATAATACCTCTTGCTTTACCATCAACTTTAACTACATCTAACATTTCGTGACGATTGAACATTTCAATTTTCCCTCGAGCAATTTGACGGTTCATTGCAGAATAACATCCTAGCAATAATTGTTGTCCTGTTTGTCCTTTTGCGTAAAAAGTTCTTGAAACCAATACTCCACCAAATGAACGGTTGTCTAACAATCCACCATAATCACGAGCAAAAGGAACACCTTGCGCCACACATTGGTCAATAATAGCTCCTGAAACCTCCGCTAAACGATGCACGTTTGCTTCACGTGAACGGTAATCTCCACCTTTTACGGTATCATAAAATAAGCGATAGTTAGAATCTCCATCACCCATATAATTTTTTGCGGCATTGATACCTCCTTGTGCTGCTATTGAATGCGCTCTTCTTGGAGAATCTTGGTACGCAAATGCTTTTACGTTATATCCTAGCTCAGCTAAAGTTGCAGCGGCTGAACCACCAGCCAAACCTGTTCCAACAACTATAATATCAATATTTCGTTTGTTAGCTGGGTTTACTAGGTTAATTTTATCTTTATAAATTGTCCATTTATCTTTTATTGGACCTTCTGGTACTCTTGAATTTAAAGTAGTCATATTCTCTTAAGATTAATGGTTAAAATGGTGAAACAATGCAATAATGATAAATCCTAAAGGAATTACTATTGAATAAATAGTTCCTAAATTTTTCACACATTTTGTGTATTTGTTGTTAAAACCCATTGATTGAAATGCCGATTGAAAACCATGTGCCAAATGAAGGCCTAATAAAATAAAAGCAACTATATACGCTCCCACCCTCAACGGACTTACGAACTTGTGTTGCAATTCTTCAAAATAACGAAGCTTCTCAGTCCCTTCTAAATAACCAGACATATCACCTAGGACATATTTAGTGTTTAATTCAGGAATCCAAAAATCTAGAAAGTGAATTACTATAAAAATTAAAATAACTCCGCCGCTAATTGCCATATTTCTTGACATCCAAGTAGCACTTGCCGCGCCATTATATTTTACATATTTTACATTTCTTGACGCTCTATTCTTTAGTTCTAAAACAAACCCCATAACAAAATGAAAAACAACTCCAAAAATTAATACAGGTTGCATTGCAAACTGAATTAATGGATTGGTACCCATAAAATGTGACGCTTGGTTAAAAGCGTCTTCACTAAATAATGATGTTACGTTTACTGCTAAGTGAATAATTAAGAAAATTATTAAGAAAAGTGCTGATAGTGCCATGGCAACCTTTCTAGCAATTGATGAAGATAAAATCCCGCTCATTAGTTTTAAATTTTAAAACATCAAAGATAATAAATATGTTAAAGTTAATTTGCTCTATTTGGACATTTAATCTTATTTAGAATTGATTTAAATAATATATATTATTCTAAATTTAACACTTGTTAACACTGATTTATTTAATTTTATTCATAAACCTTTTTAAAACCAAACATAATGAAAAAACTTGTTCTGCTAGCCTTCTTTATTTCACTAGCTACTGTTTCACAGGAAATTAATTTAGAAAAACTAAAAAATATTAAGCCAAGATCTATTGGGCCAGCTGGAATGAGCGGAAGAGTAACTGCTATTGATGTGGTTGAAAATCAACCAGATGTGATTTATGTTGGTACAGCCTCTGGAGGGTTGTGGAAATCTGAAAGCGGTGGTGTAGATTGGATTCCTGTTTTTGATGAACAAGGCGTTTCTTCAATTGGAGCAGTTGCCATACAACAAAGTAATCCAGATGTTATTTGGGCTGGAACGGGCGAGGGAAATCCTAGAAATAGTTTAAATGGTGGTTATGGCTTATACAAAAGTTTAGATGCTGGTAAAACATGGAAGTTAGTTGGGTTAGAAAAAACTAGAAATATTCATAGAATTATAATTGATAAAGACAATCCAAATACCGTTTATGTTGGGGCTATTGGTTCTCCTTGGGGAGCTCATTCAGAACGTGGCGTTTTTAAAACTACCGATGGAGGAAAAACATGGACGAAATCTCTATATGTAAATGATCAAACAGGATGTGCAGATTTAGTTGTAGACCGTTCAAACCCAAATAAAATAATTGCTGCCATGTGGCAACACAGTCGTAAACCGTGGACATTTAATTCTGGTGGCGAAGGTTCAGGTTTGTACATAACTTATGATGGTGGTGAAAATTGGAAAAAATTAACAGATAAAGACGGCCTTCCAGAAGGTAATTTAGGAAGAATTGGATTGGCTATTTCACAAAGCAATCCAAAAATTATATATGCTTTGGTTGAAGCAAAAAAGAATGCCCTATACAAATCTGAAGACGGCGGAGTTAAATGGAAAATGGTAAATGATAAATCAAGTGGAAGAGGTCCCGATGGAATTGGAAATAGACCTTTTTACTATTCTGATATTGCTGTAGATCCACTAAATGAAAATAGAATTTATTCAGTTTTTACCTATGTAAATGTAAGTGAAGATGGAGGTAAATCTTTTAATCAATTAATGCCTGCTTATGGTACCGATAAAGGGGTTCATCCTGATCATCATGCATGGTATATTCATCCTAAAAATCCTTCATTTATGATTGACGGAAATGATGGAGGTTTATATATTACAAGAGATAAAGGAACAACGTGGCGTTTTGTTGAAAATTTACCGGTTGCCCAATTTTATCATATAAGTGTTGATAATGATTATCCGTATAATGTATATGGCGGTATGCAAGATAATGGGTCTTGGGTTGGTCCTGGTTATGTCCTAAAAGATCAAGGTATTCGTAATTCCTATTGGCAAGAAATTATGTTTGGTGATGGTTTTGATGTGGTTCCAGACCCAAAAGATTCTCGTTACGGCTATGCAATGTCTCAACAAGGTTCTGTTGGAAGATATGATAGAGAAACGGGAAATACGAAAATGATCGTTCCTACACATCCTAATCCAGACGTAAAACTTCGTTTTAATTGGAACTCTGCAATTGCTATGAATCCAACAAATCAAGAAACTATTTATTTTGGAAGTCAGTTTGTTCATAAATCATCCGATAAAGGCCATACTTGGGATATTATTTCACCCGATTTAACAACTAATAATCCAGAAAAACAAAAACAACACGAAAGTGGTGGAATAACTATGGACGCTACTGGTGCAGAAAATCATTGCACTATTTTAGTTATTGAACCAAGTATTTTAGATGAAAAAATGTTATGGGTTGGAACCGATGATGGAAATATTCAATTAAGTTTAGATGGAGGAGCAACTTGGGAGAATGTTTCAAAAAACATTAAAGGAATGCCAAATGAAAGTTGGGTTGCACAAATACGTGCTTCAAAATTTAAAAAGGGGGAAGCCTATGTCGTTATCAATAATTACAGGCAATTCGATTTTTTACCATATCTATATAGAACCCGTGATTATGGAAAAACTTGGGAAAATTTATTGGTTGGAAAAAACGAAACATTTGGATATACCCTTTCGGTAATTCAAGATATAGAAGAGCCTAAGCTATTGTTTTTAGGAACAGAAAATGGTCTTTATTTTAGTATTGATGAAGGCAAAATTTGGACTAAATACACCAATGGTTACCCTACTGTTCCTACCATAGATTTAGCAATTCACCCACGTGAGCACGACTTAATTATTGGGACTTTTGGTAGAGCTGCCTATGTTTTAGATGATATTAGACCTTTTAGAGCCTTAGCAAAAGAAGGTAAACAACTTTTAGATAAAACGTTACATTTATTTGTGCCTCCAGCAGCTATAAATGCTGAAAACCAACAACCAGCTGGTACTCGTTTTGGTGCAAATGCCATCTTTAATGGTGAAAATCGAAAAGAAGGAGCTATGATCACTTATATTATAAACACCCCCGAATCTGCAAAAAAGAAGGACGATTCTGATAGTAAAAATTCAAAAGAAAAATCGTCAGAAAAAACAGCAGTTAAAGGTGAAAAACCTGCAGTAAAATTTGATTCAATATTTTTTGAAGTATTTAATGTCAATAATGAATTAATAAGAAGCATTAAAACAAAAGCACCCAAAGAAAATGGTGCCCATAGAATTTATTGGGGACTAGAAGAAAAAGGGGAGCGAGGCCCATCGAGAAGAAAAGAAAGAGACAATGCCCAAGAACCAAGAGGCAACACAGTATTACCCGGTACTTATACTATAAAAATTCACTTTGGGAATTTAACTGAAACCTCATCAATCAATGTTTCTTACGATCCAAGAATTCCAATGAGCTTTGATGTGTTAAAAAGTAAATATGACCTGTTAAAACAATTAGAATCTAAAACTGGAATTGCCGGAAAAGCTACACAACAATTACTTGAATCTAAAGAAATTGTTGAAGATTATAAAAAACGTTTAAAGGCACAGGATGAAAAAGAAAAATTAAAAGATTTGATAAAATCTCACGATGAATTAATAAAAAAAATAGATGGTTTATTGGATGATATGTTAGGAAAAGAAGATGAGCGACAAGGTATTACCGATACTGAATTTCCAAGTACTGTTTCATATTTATTTACAGCAAGAAGATATGTTGGGTCATTAATGCAACTTCCTGGTAAAACAGAATATAAATTAATTGAAAATGCCAATGCAAAAGTTGGCGCTGTCATTGAAAAAATTAACGAATTTTATAAAACCGATTGGGTAAATTATAGAAAGTCTGTTGAGAACTTACAGCTTTCGAAATTTAAAGAAATTGAAGAGTTAAAGTATTAGATACAAATTAGGTTATATTTTAAAAGCCATTCTGAATTTGATTCAGAATGGCTTTTAAAATATAGAGATTTTTTTTGTTTTAAAAATTAAATCTTGGATTAACAATTGTGTTATATATAGATCCAAAAGAATAATTTAAACCAGTACTTATAAAATAATTATAACCCGATTTTACTTGTTGTTGCCTTAATAATAACTCTTCTAAAGACAAATTACCGCCAGCTAAATTAATTTGGTTATTTGTTATCTCGTAATTAGCGTTAACATTTAATGATAATCCTTTAAATATTCTAAAACTAGTTCCTAAGTAAAAAGAAAATTGATGTAACGAAGTGTCTTGTAAAAAGCTTTGATACGAAACTTCGCTTGTTATATTTCCCCAATTTTGATTTACACTTCCGCCTAACATAAAATTGTGTTCCCATAAAAATTCCTTTTCTTTATTAAATATGGTTTTTTCTACATAATTATTTTGTAAGGCTCCAACTTTATATGATAATGTTAATTGTTTTTTTGAAGAATCATCATAAGAAAAGAGATTATACTCAACAGCTGGTTTTAATGATGTGTAAAAATCATAATTTCTAAAAGTAGATTCCCCGGCCGTTGCAAATATTCCGGCAGACCAATGCTTATTAATGCTAACTACATTGTACATTGTTAAATTGGTAGATTTCTGTTTTGAAATAATATCGTTACCGTCGTAGGTAAAAACCGATTTACTATTATTCAAACTTCCTCTTAAATAAAATTTATTTTTTTCGGTAACTTGTTTAATAGTTGTGCTAAAACTTATACTGTTATCCTTGCTGGTCTCTTGCCCATAAAAATATCCATTAACCCCTAAATTAAACACCCATTTGTTCCAAGGATCCTTTTCTTCCTCCTTTGTATTTGGCTCAATTTTTTCTAATTGAATGGAAATTTTATCTTGTTTTCCGTTTTTGACCCAATAACGAACCAATCCCAATTTTATATTTTTAAAAATTAAATCTCTAATCTCATTCTCTGTATTATCTGCATTTGTAGAAAAAATTAACTTTTCGTTAATTTCACTATAACTATTTTGACCTGTAAATTCAATTTCATAAGAAGTACCACCGCTACCGTTTTGCTGAGTTCTAAATAACACAATTGCATCAGCATAATTTTGGTCTCTTACAAATTCTACAAATGTCAAATTTTGTTTAATGTACGTCTCGTCGCAATAATTACAATTAAGAAATAATTTAATGTTTGATTCATTGTTTTGAGAAAAAAGTTGGAAACAAGAAAATATAGTAATTATTAATGTGTGCTTCTTCATAGATTTTTTTTTAATTATAACTAAATATTGAATCAATAATTATGCCTAGAAAGGCGTTTTATTTTATTTATTGTTAATTCTAAATAAATCCCCCTTTTTAATAAAAATGGTTAGCTATTAAAAATCTATTTATTTGAAGGAATTACACATTTACCATTTTCCCAAGTATGACGTATTTCTTCAACTAGAATTACATTACCATTACAAGAAATATAATTTCCTAAAGTATCCTTTTTGATAATTTTTAAATTGCCTTGATGAATTTTATTTACAATTTTAAAAATAAGACCACTTTTTAAACGTGAGTCGTTTTTATATGTCATACCTAGTCCAACATCATTATTAAACAAATCCATTTCTTTCGAAGCTTTGTCTGGCAATATACCATCTTCCAATTGGTGATTTTTAAATAATTTATAATTAGCTCTTTCGTGTGCTTTCCCTAATGAACGAGCCGCGCATTTACCAATTTCTTGGCGCAATGTAGCCATCCAATAAGCGTGTCTAAATGCATCTACTTGCCCACCAGATTGGTCTTTATCCAATAAATTTGTTTTAGAAATAGAATCGGAAACCTTATTTGCTTCCAAAGAAATTTTATATGCTTTTTTAACCTTAAAAGGATGCATTAGTACCCAAACCTTAATTGGATTTGATTCTTTCCGAAAAAGTTCCCAATTAGACTGTGCATTTAGTTGACTACATAGCAACAAAAACAAGCCTGTAATTGGGAGATTTTTCATTATTTATTTTATCTCAAAAAATTGAGAGGCTTCACCAATGGTAACCTTATATTTTCCTTTAATGAAATAATAAATATTGTTCTTGGCTTTTTTAATTTCAGCAGTTTTACTCTTTTTTAAATAAGTTTCTTTCCCTCTTTCTGAATAAGCCAAGTTGAAATTAGTTGAGTTGAACCCTGCTGTAACATTTATTTGAATTCGATTAAGTTCAATGCCATCTTCTGAAGAAATAATAACATCATATTTCCCTTCATTTATGGCATAAAATGGTATGGCAATTGATGGTTCATTTACATCGTACCATTGGCCCCAAGAACTACCCCAACGCGAAGATTGGCGAACATCTGAAATATCAAAAATTGCCACTGGTTTCGATTTTACTTTATTATATTGTTGCAATGCTGCAATACTAGTTTTGTAAATAGAACGCCCGTGAGTTCCAACAACTAAGTCTTTTGCCTCTTTCTGAATTACTAAATCGTGCACCGCAACTTTTGGTAAATCTTTTGAAAATTCTTGCCAGTTTTCACCTTTATCAAAGCTAACAAACACGTTATTATCAGTTCCAACATATAAAATGTTATCATCTAAGGTATCTTCAACAATTACATTCACCGAAAAATTTGGTAAATTACTACCAATATTTTTCCAAGTTTTTCCCATATTTTCACTCATAAAAATGTATGGTTTAAAATCGTCGTTTCTATACCCATTTAAGGTAACATATATTCTTTCTTTTTCATGCTGTGAAGTTACAACTCTAGAAACCCAAAGACCTTGTGGTAAATTATCTGAAATTTTAGTCCAGCTACTTCCACCATTGGAAGTTAAATGCACAAAACCATCATCACTTCCAACATAAATTAATCCAAATTGAAAAGGACTCTCAGAAATACAAGTCAGTGTTCCAAAAGGAACATTCCCTTTTTTTCCTCCAGTTGTTAAATCTTCTGAGATTACATCAAAAGTTTCTCCTTTATTCATAGAGCGCAATAATTTATTGGCACCCATGTATAAAATATCTTGGTTGTGAGGAGACAATAATATTGGTGTTTGCCAATTGTATCGATACGGTGTGTCTCCTAATTCATGTTTTGGATGAATATTAAGTCGCTCTCCTGATTTTAAATTTACTCGATAATAATAGCCAAATTGTGAACCAGAATAAACCACATTATTATCTCTGCTATCTATTTGAACTTGCATACCGTCACCGCCTCCAATGCTCTTATAAGGATATTGACCAGAATCGTTCCAATCTTTAGAAGCTTTATAATTACTTGGCCCATACCAAACCCCATTATCTTGAAGCCCTCCATAAACATTGTAAGGCTCTTGATTATCAACGTTTATGCTATAAAATTGCCCTACTGATGGCACATTATTTTTTGTCCAGTTTTCACCATCATCATAGGTTATATTTAGTCCGCCGTCGTTACCATTTACAACATGGCCTTCTGCATTTGGATTTACCCATAGAGCCTGATGATCTGAATGTACATTTTCTTTGCCTATTGCTTTAAAGTTTTTTCCACCATCATCCGATTTTAACAAAGGAACCCCGCCAATATAAATTTTATTTTCATTGGCGGTATTTACTGCAATAATCCCAAAATAATACCCATAGGAACTATACACATCATCTAAAAATCCATCGTGTGTTTTTCTCCAAGTTTTTCCGCCATCAATAGATTTATAAACCTCTGCTCCAATAACTTCTGAATTTAACAATACAAAATTGGCATCCTCTAAATAAAATGCTAAATCGCTTGGTTTTATTTTTCCTTTTTTAACAGAAGATTTTACACTTTCGGCAGTATACTTTTTATCAAAATCATTATCTTTTAAATAAGTATTTAACTTTTTGTTGTCCAAATTTGAAAAATCAATTACACTCATTGATTTAAAATCGTCCTTTTTAAGTCCTTCACCTTCTTTCTTTTTTTCTTCAGGACGCATAAATTGATTATCTAACAACGCATAAATTACTTCATTATTAAAGGTTGCTAAACCAATTCTGCCCACTCCTGCTCCTGTTGGGAAACCACTCCCTTCTGAAGTGATTTTAGCCCATGTCGAACCTGCATCGATGCTTTTATAAATAGCAGAATTTTCGCCATCACCATCAAAATTCCACGATTTTCGGTCGCGTTCCCAAGATGCTGCATATAAAACCTTAGAATCAGTTGGAGAAACACTTACGTCTATCACACCCGTGTTTTCATTTATAAATAATACATTTTCCCACGTCTTTCCTCCATCAGAAGTTTTAAAGATTCCTCGTTCGTTATTTGGGGTGTATAAATGTCCAATAACTCCAACTACAACCTCATCTGGATTATTTTTATTAATGATAATTCTGCCAATATGATGCGAATCTGTTAAACCAACATTTTGCCATGTTTTACCTTTATCGGTGCTTTTTAAAATTCCTATACCTGCATAAGAAGATCGTGAAGAATTGCTTTCTCCAGTTCCAACCCAAATAGTTCCTGTATTCCAATCTACTGCAATATCTCCAATATTTTGGGTTTCAGAATTGTCCATAACAGGCGTAAATGAAGTTCCATTATTATTAGTATACCATAAGCCTCCGGAAGCATAAGCGGCATAAAATTCAACCGTATTGGCTGGGTTAACATCTACGTCCACAATTCTACCGCTCATAATAGATGGCCCAATATTAGTAAATGAAATGTTTTCAACTATTGATTTTTGAGCGACAATTCCTGTTGAAATTAATAAAAAACTAAAAAAGAAGGTTAATTTTTTCATTTTAAAAAAGTTTGAATTATAAAAGAATGTGTTTATTTATATACTATCTAATGAATTCAAATTTATTATAAAATAACTTTTATAACCTATAAAATTTCAAAAACTTTTCTTAAACAATTATTTAATAGCGTTTTGCTATTATTATTAATTTATTATACTAATGAAGTATTAAAAATGGTGTTATAAAATAATATCTAATATTTTTAATTTTTGGCCTAAAAAGTATTTGCTCAAACAAATTCAAATTTTTTGCAGCCATTACTATTAAATCTATATGGTTTTTTTTAATAAAATTTTCAATAGATAATTCTAAATTATTATTAATTTCAGTGTGAAAACTATGAGATTGGTTTACAAAATAATCTTGTAAAGTCTCCATATTCCAACGTTGTTCTTTATTTAACTCCTCATTCTTCTTTGCCATGAATACAAATCTAGTTGATGATTTATGGGAGTTTAATAAATTCATCATATTTTGCAATAATACTGCCTCGTTAAAATAAGTATAATCTGTTGGGAATGCAACCTCTTTTAAACTGCTAAAACTAGCTTCATTTGGTACTACTAAAATAGAACATTTTAATTTCGTAATTATTTCTTCAGATGTGGGACTTATATTATTCTTCCTCCCATTGGATGACATTCCGTTAGTTCCAATTACAATTAAATTAATTTTTTTTTCGATGATTTGGAGTCTCGCTTCCTCAATAATATCTTTTTCCCCTATAATTGGAATAAATATGTGGTTGCCCTTTAAGGCTGAAGAATTAATTTTATTTATTAATTTTTCAAATTCAATTTTTGGATTTATTGCGTTTTTTTTCTTCTCTAAATTTGGTTTTTCATCCCCTTTATCTTCTAACCTTTCTTTGTGCAAGTTTAATGCATTCAACAAGTAAAAATTACAACTTTTATTTTGAAAAAGCGCAAGTGCATACTTTATTGAATTCCATGAATTATCTGAAAAATCAGTTAAGATTAATATATTATTCATTCCCTTTGTTATTCAAACAAACTTAAACAAAGGTGTATTAACAATCAATGACATTAATCAGTGATATGAATTAGTGAATTTTGGGGATATTAGTTTTTATTTTAGTTAAAATTAAGCCCTAATTAATTCATTTTTTCTAATTTTTCAAGATTGAGTATTCTTATATTTCTTCCTTCAATTTCAAGAATTCCCATCTTTTTAAAATCGGTTAAAGTTCTAATTAAACTTTCTGTTGCAATACCTGCAACGCTAGCAAGATCCCGACGAGATATATTAATGCTGTCTGATGGTTTATGACTCATCATATTAGTAAATTTCAGGATGGTTTTGGCTGTTCTTCGTCGCATAGATCCATAAGCCATTTGTAATAATTGTTTTTTAACTTCTGTTAAACTCTCATTTATCAATTGAAAAATTTCTAAAGAGAGTTTATGGTTATTCTCCAATATTTCTTGTAAATTATTTTTAGAAACATGTATGATTTCTGTAATGTCCATTGCCATAACAGATTCATAATAATATGACTTATCTATTATAGCTGACATACCTAAAAAATCATCATCGTTATAAATATCAAGAATAAGTTCTTTCCCAAATTCATCAATCTTAAAGCTTTTTACTTTCCCTTTATAAACTAAATAAATGTTATTAGAATACTCCCCTTCTTTATAAATGAATTCTCCTTTTTTATATTTTTTGGAAGTGCCAAAATCACAAAAATAATTTTTAAGGTCTTCTATATTACCAATATCATTTATTGAAATTCCTTTTTCCAATTGCTTTTTTGTAACTAATTCTTCTTCTTTTAAAAGAGCGAATTTTGCCAATCTACTTGCGACAGCACTTAACAATAATTCTTCACTAATAGGTTTAGTTAAATAATCATCCGCTCCCAAATCCATTCCTTTTCGAATATCTATTATTTCTGTTTTAGCAGACATAAATATAAATGGAATCCTTTTAGTTTGTTCTTCTTTTGAAAGAACTTTCAATAATTCATAGCCATCCATTTCAGGCATCATAATGTCGCACAAAATAAGGTCTGGAAGCATTACTCTTGCCTGTTCCGCTCCTAATCTGCCATTTGGTGCTGTTTGCACTTTATAATTTTCTAATTCAAGAATTTCGGCAGTAGTTTCTCTTAATACAATGTCATCTTCAATTATTAATATTGTTTTCATTTTTCTTTAATAAATGGTAATTTAACAACAAATGTGGTTCCTTCATTTTTAATGCTTTTAAATTCAATAGTTCCTCCTAAATTTTCTAAGTGTCCTTTTACAATATTTAACCCTATTCCAGTCCCTTGGTTTGTTAATGCATTCTCTGCTCTAAAATAGCGTTCGAAAATATGCTTTTGATCTTCAAAAGGAATGCCGATGCCTTTATCTTTTATTTCAAAAATGAACCCCTCAAAAGTTTGCTTAATTTTGAAATCTATTTTTGTGTTTTCAGGAGAATATTTAATGGCATTATGTAACAAATTTGAAAGTGTTAATTCTAATATTTTTTCATCATGATAAACATTAAGTTCATCAATGTTATTTGGGTAAACAATGTATTGCCCACTTTTTAACATCATGTTGGCATTGTAAATAACCTCATTAATTACTTTGCTCAATTTAAAAGTGCTTAGTTTATAGTTTACTTTTCCAGATTCTAACCTTTCTACCGATAAAAAATCATTGAGTATTCCATCCAAATAATGTACTTTATTTTTAATAGTTAAAAGGTGTTTATCTCTTTTATCTTGCATTTCAGTTTGTGTATACTTCCCCACCAAAACTGCAGCATTTAAAACACCACTTAAAGGGGTTTTAAATTCATGAGATACCAATGATAAAAATTTGGTTTTTAATTCGTTTAACTCCTTTTCTTTTTTAAGGGCTTTCCTTAACTCAGATTCTGCGTTTGCACGCTTTTCTATTTCCTCTTTTAGATTGGTAACAGTTTTGTTTAGTTCAAATGTTCTGTCTGAAATTTTTTCTTCCAATAAATTATTTAGCTCATTAATTTTAATTTCATTAGCCCTTCTAATGGTAATATCAATTACAATAGACATTACAAAAATTTTATTATTTATTTTAAACGGATTTAATCCAACCTCCACAGGAAATTTGTATCCATTTTTATGAGCTCCATACAGGTCTTTGTTTTGACCCATTTTTCTGGCAGATGATTGTTTATAAAATGCGTCGTAATACCCCCCGTGAACTCCATGAAAGTTGGGTGGAATAAGTATATTTAAATGTTGTTCGTTTAATTCGTCTTTATCATATCCAAACATTTGATCTGCAGCAGTATTGGTTGCAACAATTATTTGATTTTCATCAACAACTATTACACCTTCTGAAACTGCTTCAAATAAAACATTAAAAACGAATTTGTTTTCATGAAATAAATTAGGCAATGTATTTTTTTTAGCTATTAGTAATTCCGAAGTTAGTAAAAATTAAATAATATATAATAGTATTATGCCTAAATTTTTTAATAAAATTATTAATTATTTCCAGTTAATGTGTTTTGGTCATTGTTGTTGGTACTACGATTATAAAATCGGCTTTAGATTTTTCATTTTTATCGAACTTCCCGATATCATCCTGTTCCAAAACACTTACAGTTACAATTTTTAAAGTTGGATTTTCTTGTTTTAGATACCAATAAATACCTTCGTAATTATCGGAATGATATGAACCGTTGTAATGAATAAATAATTTGGTATTTTCTCGGTTTTTTATTAAAAAATAAGCCATTGTAGCATCTTTTATCGCTTGCGATTTTGGTAAATTATCACCACCATGACCACCCATCATTTCTTTTATTTTTACATAATTTGGTAAATTGGCATCATATTTAATTGGCAGAGGGGCAATCCATGATTTTTCTACAATTGATAAGGAATCAAGGCCTTCAAATCCTTTTTTATAAACCACACTAGCATATTTTCTTGGAATATTGGTTGCAATAAATTTAATCCCATTTTGTTTTGCAAAATCTACTAAAGGCTTGTAATCTGTGCTATAATTTCTCCATAATCTTGCCAAAGTGTCCAGTCCTTTCTGTGTAATTTCACCTGCTAAATATTTATTTAACGGTTGTTGATTATCGGCTTCTATCATTTCTGCACCCAATGTTAATTTACGTTGTTTGCTTAAATCTTTTGTGGCTTCAAATTGCAACCAGTGCACAATTGGGTTATTATGATGTTCTCCAAACAAAACTACATCAGCCTTGTTCATCGATGAAATCATTGATACATACGATACTTTCTTTCCACTTGCATTGTACAATTTATAAGCTGGTTTGTTTTGTGAAAAAAGAAAAGCCGTGCTAAGTAAGAATAATGAGGTAATTGCTAAAAAACGCATAAATTAAATAGGTTTATAAGGTTTGGTTATCAACAAATTTATAACTTTGTTACTAAATTATATAATTAAATCCATTCCAATGAAATACCTTCCAATAAATAATCAACTTTTTATAAAAAACAGAGCGAAGTTTGTAGCACAAATGAAGCCAAAGTCCATTGCTATTTTTAATTCGAACGATACATTTGCAACTGGTGCAGATAGTACACTTCCTTTTAAACAACATAGTGATGTTTTATATTTAAGCGGTGCCGACCAAGAAGAAAGTATCTTATTACTTTTTCCTGAGGCTATCGATCCTAACCATCGAGAAATTTTATTTTTAACCGAAACCAATGAACATATTGCTATATGGTACGGCGAAAAATTTTCTAAAGAAGATGCTACAAAGGTTTCTGGTATAAAAACAATTTATTGGCTTTCCGAGTTTAAAAAAATATTTTATGATTTAATGACTGAGGCTGAAACCGTTTATTTTAATACCAATGAACATTACCGCCAATCGGTTGAAATTGAAACTAGAGAAGACCGATTTATTAAAAAATGTAAATCCGATTTTCCTGCACACAAATGGGAGAAAAGTGGTCAGATTATGCAACAGCTTCGTGGTGTGAAAGAACCAGAAGAAATAGAATTAATGCAAACTGCCTGTGAAATAACCAACAAGGGCTTTAGAAGAATTTTACCTTTTGTAAAACCTGGTATTATGGAGTTTGAAATTGAAGCTGAATTTATGCACGAATTTTTAAGAAATCGTTCTAAAGGTTTTGCTTATACTCCAATTATTGGCTCTGGATACAGTGCTTGTGTGCTGCATTATATCGAAAATAATAAGGAATGTAAAGATGGCGATATGATTTTGCTAGATGTTGGTGCCGAATATGCCAATTATTCGAGTGATATGACACGTACCATTCCTGTAAACGGAAAATTTACCGACAGACAAAAAGTAGTTTATAATGCCGTTTTAAGAGTTAAAAATGAAGCCACAAAAATGTTGGTTCCTGGTGCTTTTTGGGCTGAATATCATAAAGAAGTTGGTAAAATAATGACTTCCGAATTGCTCGGACTTGGATTAATTTCAAAAGTTGATGTTCAAAATGAAGATCCAAAATGGCCTGCTTATAAAAAATATTTTATGCACGGAACATCACATCACTTAGGTTTAGACACTCACGATTATGGCGAATTAAAAACGCCAATGAAAGCAAATATGGTGTTTACTGTTGAGCCAGGAATATACATTCCAGAAGAAAAAATGGGAATTAGAATTGAAGATGACGTTGTGATTCAAAAAACAGGTGAGCCGTTTAACCTAATGCGTAATATTCCTATTGAAACTGAAGAAATTGAAGATTTAATGAATCAATAAAAAACAATCACTAATTACCAGATGTAAAACTTCAAAAGGAAGTGATTAATTATTTTTGTATATATTCCTATTTCATATGTATGATAATTAATGGTAAATTGAAATGCAAAAAAAAATCGAAGTAATTACTTCGATTTTTTTAACCAATTAATCATCATAACAAGTTATACTGTTACAGCTTCAAAAATATAAGTATTCAATTTTTTAAGTGCCGTTATTTTATCGTTGGTGTTTACTAAAAGTGAAATGTTATTATTGCTTCCTCCATAAGATATCATTCTAACTGAAATGTCTTTTAGTACTTCAAAAAGGCGATGTGTTTCTGGATGCAAAACTACATCATGTCCAACTAAACATATTATACTTTGCTGTTTGTCTATTTCTACTGAAGAAAATTTTTCTAATTCTTCAATTATTGAAATAAGGTTTTTATCGTTATCAATTGTTAATGACACAGCAATTTCTGAAGTAGTAATCATATCAATCGATGTTTCGTATTTTTCAAAAATTTCAAATACTTTTTTCAAAAACCCGTGAGCCAGTAACATTCGCGCCGATTTAATTTTAATGGCTGTAATATTATCTTTCGCTGCAATTGCTTTAATTCCCTCACCTTTGTATTTACTTGAAATTAATGTGCCATAAGAAGTCGGTTCCATGGTGTTTTTTAACCGAACAGGAATATTTGCTTCTCGAGCAGGCATAACAGTTTGTGGATGCAAAATTTTTGCCCCAAAATAAGCCAACTCCGCAGCTTCATCAAACGATAAATTTGAAATTGCGTGAGTGTTTTCTACAAAACGTGGGTCGTTATTATGCATTCCATCAATATCAGTCCAAATTTCAACCTCATCAGCATTCATAACTGCTCCAATAATAGTAGCTGTATAATCACTCCCTCCTCGCTGCAAATTGGCAATTTTACCCATTGCATCCAAACAAATGAAACCCTGAGTTATATAAATATCTGCTGGAAACGATTCGTTAATAATACGCTGCAAATTTTGTTTAATATAAAATTCGTCTGGCTCATTTGCTTTATCTATTCTCATAAAATCTAAGGCAGGTAATAGTTGGACATTTATCTTTTCCTGAATTAAATATTTAGTAAAAATAAACGTAGATAAAAGCTCACCTTGGGCAACAATTTTGTTATACAATAACTCTGAATAGCTATCCAAAATCAGCGAATTTAAAAACTCAAAAACGCTATTTATATAATCTTCAACATCTTGTTTTAAGTTAGAAACTTCAATTAAATCATTCAAAACAATTTGATATTTTTTATGTAATTCCGCTATACAATCTATGGCTTTATTCTGTTCTCCTTTTCTAATAAATTCAGCTATTTCAACTAAAGAATTTGTTGTTCCGGACATTGCAGACAACACCACAATTTTTTTCTCATTGTCGGTTATAATCTCTTTAACAAGTTTCATGTTTTTTATTGACCCAACCGATGTTCCTCCAAATTTTAAAACCTTCATTTTTTCTATTTTGAGGCACAAATGTAGAATTATTTTCAACCTTTTGTGCTTATTTAAAATAAAATGAACTAATTTTGCACAAACTGTTAACTATTTAACAAATGAAAACGATTGCAACTTGTGTTGAAGAAATATTAGTTTCTCAACCTTTTTTGGAAGATGCTTTAACAAGAAACATTCTTAATTTTAGTGCCTTGGCAGAAGAAATGAGAGATCCTATCTCTAAAATTCTTCGAAAACCTATAAAATCTGGTGCCATTATGATGGCATTACGCAGGTATAGCCCTCCAAAAGAAATGGCAAATACCATTAAATTAAATAAAGTTTTGCAAGACTTGGGAGATATTACAGTACGCTCAGATTTGTCTGACTATACGTTTAAAAATTCTGAAAGTTTAATTCACTGTCATTTAAAAATGTTAGATGTTTTAAAACAAAACGCTAGAATATTTTACACGTTTACACGAGGTGTTCACGAAAGTAATGTGCTTATAACAACATCATTAAAAGAGGAAATTGAAGAAATTTATAAAGATGAACTATGTACTGCTGTACAAGATAAATTATCAGCCATAACCATAGGTTTACCTTCAGAAAACACCAAAATAGCTGGTTTATATTATCAATTTTTTAAACGATTAGCTTGGGAAGGAATCGCATTGTACGAAGTGGTTTCTACTACCAATGAATTTACCATTTTAGTGGAAGAGGAATTTGTTGATAAAGCTTTTACTGCTGTTAAGGGGTTAAAAAACTAATTTTTATGGAAATCCTATACAAAAATTCCACCATTCATTTTTCTTCACAAGGTAAAGGAAAGGTAGTTATTTTACTGCATGGTTTTTTAGAAAATAGCTCCATGTGGAATAATTTGGTTGAAGTGTTAAGCAAAAAAAATAGGATAATTTGTATAGACTTACTAGGTCATGGAAAAACTGGAAACGTAGGTTATATTCATACTATGGAACAACAAGCTGAGATGGTTAAGTTTGTTCTAAATCATTTAAAGTTAAGAAAGTACATTTTTATTGGTCATAGTATGGGTGGCTATGTTGCCTTGGCATTCTTTAAGTTATTTCCACAACATTTAAAAGGTATTTGTTTAATGAATTCAACGGCACTCGCAGATACTACAGAAAAAAAAATAAATAGAGATAGAGCTATTGTTGCTGTAAAAGAAAATCATAAAACATTTGTTAGAATTGCAATTCCTCAATTATTTGCAGAATATAATAGAACTATTCTAGTAAAAGAAATTAACGAAGTAACTAAAGAAGCGCTACAAATTTTACCTCAAGGAATAATTGCCGCTTTAGAAGGAATGAAAATTAGAAAAGATCAAACTTCAATTTTTAAAACAGCTATTTTTCCAATTCAAATGATAATTGGTAAACAAGATCCTGCGCTAGAATATAAAACCTTAATTAATCAAACCAAAAATACTACTGTTAGGGTTGTTGAATTTCCAGATGGACATATGAGTCACATTGAAAATAAAAATGTATTAATTGAAAGTTTAGTTTCGTTTGTAAAAAGTTGTAAATAACCTTATCTATTTAATTTCGGCAACTCCCCAGTAATTATAACTAGCAGGTTTCCAGCCAGGAATATACATCGTATCCAGTTTTATAATTTTAAAACCATTTTTTTTAATAATAAAAGGAATATCTCTATTTAAATTGCATCCACCACCAATTTTTTTCCACATCGAATTAATTAAATTCTGCCACTTTTCTGTTTTTGTATCTGGCGCTTTTCCATGTTCACAAAAAATAAGTTTCCCGTTTGTTTTTAACACTCTTTTTATTTCGTCAAAAGCTTTATTTACATTTACAATAGTACAAAGTGTATATGTGATTACAACTGTATCATAGTTATTAGATTCAACAGGAATTTGTTCGGCTGAAGCTTCAATAAATTTAAATTCAAACGGAAAAATTTTGGTGTCAAACGTGTTCTTTTTCCAAATTTCAATATTTGAATCAATAGCTGTTAATTGCGTTACTTTGGTAATATCATAATAAGATAAATTTAATCCAGAGCCAATACCAATTTCTAGCACTTTACCCCTTGCTAAAGGAATAACTTTTTCTCGTTGTTTCATACTTGAGCTTTGTTTACAAGCCCAATTTATTGCACTTGGAAGTATGTATTTATCGTAAAGATTCATATAAAGGATGTGTTAATTATATTGGAGAATTTATATGTTTTTTTGGCAACTACCTTTATGCTGCCTTACTTGTTTACGATTGGTTATTTAACAGCACCTTTTGTTTTCTTGAATTGGAGGACAAGAAACTGTCCCATAAGAACAATAAACACAGCAATCTCCTTCTTTCGGCTTAAGAACCATTTTGCATTTCTCACACTCATAAAAAAATTGACAAGCATTTGTTGGCATTTCTTCTACTTTTTTATGCTCGCAATTTGGACAAGTAATTTCAGATTTTAACTGAATTTTCATATTATTCATTTTTTATTGCAATTCCAAATTTGGAAAACCCGACAAGACTCAATTTGAATGAACCTATTAAAGTAAATTAATTTTTATTTAAAGCATTCCAACCTTGAGCGGTTAATGCCACTTTTTGATTAGCCCTAGTTACCAGATTCACACCTTCACTTTCTTCGGTAATATGCCCAATAACAGTTAAGTGCGGATTTCCTTTTATTTTAGGAAAATCGTTTGGCGAAATAGTAAATAACAATTCATAGTCTTCCCCTCCACTCAATGCTACGGTGGTACTATTTAAATCAAATTCTTCACAAGTTGAAATAACCTGTTGATCTAAAGGAATTTTTTCTTCATATAAATTACAACCCACTTTAGATTGCTTACAAATATGTAAAATTTCAGAAGAAAGTCCGTCAGAAATATCAATCATTGCTGTTGGTTTAACCTCTAACTCTTTTAATAGTTTAACAATATCTTTCCTTGCTTCAGGCTTTAATTGTCGCTCTATCAAATATGTATAATCCGTTAAATCTGGTTGAGAATTTGGGTTTACTTCAAAAACTTGCTTTTCGCGTTCCAAAACTTGCAACCCTAAATAAGCCCCACCTAAATCTCCAGAAACGACCAATAAATCGTTTTGTTTTGCAGTATTTCTATAAACTGCTTTCCCTTTTTCAACTTCACCAATAGCAGTAATACTAATTAGCAATCCTTTTGTTGAAGAAGTTGTATCGCCACCTATTAAATCAACATTATAAGCTTCGCAAGCAGCAAAAATTCCTTCGTATAATTCTTCCAAAGCTTCCAACGGAAAACGATTAGAAACAGCAATTGAAACAGTAATTTGAGTTGCAGCACCGTTCATAGCATACACATCAGACAGGTTAACCATTACCGCTTTATAACCCAAATGCTTTAAAGGCATATAACTTAAATCGAAATGTACACCTTCAACCAACAAATCGGTTGTAACAACAATTTGTCTATTTGAAAAGTTCAAAATAGCACCATCATCTCCCACCCCTTTTATAGTAGAATTATGGTTTATTTTAAAATTTTTGGTTAAATGATCAATCAATCCGAATTCTCCCAATTCAGATAAACTTGTGCGTGGTTGGTTTTTGTCTTCAATCATTTTGCAAAGATAATTTTTTATAAATATTTGCTATGCACTAATAGATTTAATTCATACAAAATGGTTGTTCAACGGCAATATTTGACCTATATTTGCACTAATTTAGAATTAATCTATATAAGGAAAATGATAAAAGTTTCAGACATCGCTAAAAAGAAAGTTATTGAGTTAATGAGTGAAGACGGCTTTAATCCAGAAAATGATTATGTAAGAGTAGGTGTTAAAAGTGGCGGTTGCTCAGGTCTTTCGTACGATTTAAAATTTGATAAAGAACAATTAGAAGCAGATAAGGTTTTTGAAGATAATGGTGTGAAAATTATAGTCGACAAAAAAAGCTTCTTATATTTAATTGGAACTACCTTAGAATATAAAGGAGGATTAAATGGTGCTGGTTTTGTTTTTAACAATCCAAACGCACAAAGAACATGTGGGTGTGGGGAAAGTTTTTCACTTTAGTGAAATAACTCGTCATTCTGAACTTGTTTCAGAATCTCATCAAGCCAATTTTTATAGCATGCGAACTTGAAATGGATATTCACGAATACCTTAAAATAATATTAAAAGGTAATGAGTAAACAAGTTCAGGTTGACGAATAATAAAACAATGAAATAGATTAAATTATTGATTATTTTAATCTTTAAATGAATCCAATGAACAAGTTTACCGAAGACGATTTAAAAAAAGAACTCGAAACCAAAGAGTACGAATATGGATTTTATACTGATATTGAATCAGATAAGTTTCCTGTTGGTTTAAATAAAGATGTTGTAATTGCAATTTCTAAAAAGAAAAATGAACCCGAATGGATGACCAATTGGCGCTTAGAGGCTTTTAATGTTTGGGAGCAAATGAAAGAACCTGAGTGGGCTAATGTAACTTATAAAAAACCTTCTTTTCAGGATATTAGTTATTATTCTGCACCAATTCAAAAGAAAAAATTAGATAGTTTGGATCAAGTTGATCCAGAGCTATTAAAAACATTCGCTAAACTTGGAATTTCGATAGATGAGCAAAAACGTTTATCAAATGTTGCAATAGATATTGTTATAGATTCTGTTTCTGTAGCCACCACTTTTAAAAAGACTTTAAACGAAAGAGGCATTATATTTTGCCCAATTTCAGAAGCCATACAAGAACATCCAGAATTGGTTAAGAAATATTTAGGAACCATTGTCCCAACTACCGATAATTTTTATGCAGCCTTAAATTCTGCAGTTTTTTCGGATGGTTCTTTTTGTTATATTCCAAAAGGTGTTACTTGTCCTATGGAACTTTCAACCTATTTTAGAATTAATGAAGGAGGAACTGGCCAGTTTGAACGCACATTGGTAATTGCAGACGAAGGTAGTTTTGTTAGTTACTTAGAAGGCTGTACTGCTCCGGCTCGAGATGAAAATCAATTACATGCCGCTGTTGTTGAATTAATAGCTTTAGATGATGCCGAAATAAAATATTCAACCGTACAAAACTGGTTTCCTGGTGATAAAGAAGGAAAAGGTGGTGTATACAATTTTGTAACCAAACGCGGATTGTGCGAGAAAAACGCAAAAATTTCTTGGACCCAAGTAGAAACTGGAAGTGCAATTACGTGGAAATATCCAAGTTGTATTTTAAAAGGTGATAATTCAGTTGGAGAATTTTACTCCATTGCTGTAACCAATAATTTTCAACAAGCCGATACCGGGACAAAAATGATTCACTTAGGGAATAATACGAGAAGTACCATTATTTCTAAAGGTATTTCAGCTGGCAAATCACAAAATTCATATAGAGGATTAGTTCAAATTAGTCCAAGAGCAAATAACGCTAGAAATTTTTCGCAATGCGATTCTTTACTTATGGGAGACCAATGTGGAGCGCACACTTTTCCATATATAGAATGTAAAAATAAAACTGCTCAAATAGAGCACGAAGCTACAACCAGTAAAATTGGAGAAGATCAGTTATTTTATTGCAATCAGCGTGGTATTAATACTGAAAAAGCGATTGCATTAATTGTAAATGGATTTAGTAAAGAAGTATTGAATAAATTACCAATGGAATTTGCAGTTGAAGCACAAAAATTATTAGAAATTAGTTTGGAAGGTTCAGTTGGTTAAATGCCACTCGCTTCCGAAGGAGGAATTATATAAAATGTTAAAAAGTAAGAAGATAAAAGTTTAATAAAAATGAATCCTTTAAACTTTAACCTTTAATCAAAATAAAAAAATGTTACAAATAAAAAATTTACACGCAAGTATTAACGATAAGGAGATTTTAAAAGGAATATCTCTCGAAATAAAAGCAGGTGAAGTACACGCAATTATGGGTCCTAATGGTTCAGGGAAAAGTACTCTTTCAGCTGTTATTGCAGGGAAAGAAGAATATGAAGTTACTGAAGGATCTGTAATTTTAAATGGTGAAGATTTAGCAGAATTTGCTCCGGAAGAAAGAGCACATAAAGGTATCTTTTTATCGTTTCAATATCCAATTGAAATTCCTGGTGTTACTGTTACAAACTTTATTAAAACCGCTATTAACGAAACTCGTAAAGCAAAAGGTCAAGAAGAATTACCAGCAAAAGAAATGTTGAAGCTAATTCGTGAAAAAGCGGATTTGTTAGAAATCGATCGCAAATTTTTATCCCGTTCCTTAAATGAAGGTTTTTCTGGAGGAGAAAAAAAACGTAACGAAATTTTTCAAATGGCCATGTTAGAGCCTAAATTGGCAATTTTAGATGAAACCGATTCTGGATTAGATATTGATGCTTTAAAAGTAGTTGCAAATGGTGTAAATAAATTGAAAAACGAAAATAATGCCATTTTAGTAATTACTCATTATCAGCGTTTACTCGATTATATAGTGCCAGATTTTGTTCACGTTTTACACAATGGCAAAATTGTAAAATCGGGAGGAAAAGAATTAGCACTTGAATTAGAAGAAAAAGGATACGACTGGCTTAAATAAATAATACTTAATGAAGTAAGCAGTTGCAGTAGACAGTCAATAACTGAAAACTGAAAACTGTTACTGAATACCATAAAACAATGGAATTAAAAGAAAAACTTATTTCTTCATTTTTAGCTTTTGAAAATAAAGGCGGATTAGATTTAGACTCTAACGTTCATGCAATTCGGACAAAAGCAATGCAGAATTTTGAAAAAGATGGCTTTCCTGCAAAAAAAGATGAAGAGTGGAAATATACAAACCTTGCTTCTCTTTTAAAAACCGATTTTAACATATTTCTTTCCGATACAAAATCGGTTGGATTTGAACAAATTGAAAATTATTTGATAAACGATTTAGACGCCTACACTTTAATTTTTGTAGATGGTGTATTTAATTCATTTTTATCTACAACAACTCACGAAGATTGTGATGTATGTGTTATGTCATCCGCTTTAACAAAGCCAAAATATAAAATGATTATAGATAATTATTTTAATAAATTAGCAAACGAAAATAATAGTTTATCCGAATTAAACACCGCTTTTGTTAAAGAAGGATCATATATTAACATACCGAAAAACACCGTTGTTATAAAACCAATTCAGCTGCTTTATTTTTCTACAGAAGCGGCAAAAGATGTTTTATTTCAGCCTAGAAACTTAATTATTGTTGGTGAAAATTCACATGTTCAAATTATAGAACGTCATCAAAATTTATCTGCTAGTTTAAATTTTACCAACTCTGTAACTGAAATATTTGCACACAAAAGAGCAATTATAGATTATTACAAAATTCAAAACGACAGTTTGAATTCGTCATTGGTTGATAGCACTTTTATTTCTCAAAAACAACAAAGTATTGCTACTGTTAATACCTATTCTTTTGGTGGAAAATTAACTAGAAATAATTTAGAATTTCATCAAGAAGGTGAGCATATTACTTCTTATTTAAACGGTATTTCTATTTTAAACGGAAAACAACATGTAGATAATCATACCTTGGTAAATCATAAATTTCCAAATTGTGAAAGCCATGAATTGTATAAAGGAATTTATTCCGACAAATCGGTAGGTGTATTTAACGGTAAAGTTATTGTGCAACAAGCGGCTCAAAAAACCAATGCTTTTCAGCAAAATAATAACATTTTATTGCACGATGGCGCCACTATAAATGCAAAACCACAATTAGAAATTTTTGCCGATGATGTAAAATGTTCTCACGGTTGTACTATTGGTCAATTAGATGAAAGTGCTTTGTTTTATATGCAATCTAGAGGTATTCCAAAAGAAAGTGCCAAAGCATTATTGTTATACGCATTTGCAAATGATGTGGTTGAAAAAATAAAAATTCCACAACTTAAAACCAAAATCACAACCATCGTAGCTAAAAATTTAGCTGTTGATTTAGGGTTTGAATTTTAGTTATAAAAAAGCACAAAAAAAGGGAGGTTTGTATCACAATTACAAATCTCCCTTTTTTGTTTATTTCCAAACTTACTTTATTGCCTCTGGATTTAAAATAACAAATTCCGTTCTTCTATTAAGTTGATGATCAACTTCAGAACATTTTACATTGTTAGCGCAATTATTAATTAATTTCGTTTCACCATAACCTTGACCTGTTATACTTTCTGCAGCAATTCCTTTATTAATTATCCAATTTAACGTTGATTTTGCTCTTCTTTGTGACAACTGCAAATTATATAAGTCAGCCGCCCTGCTATCTGTATGTGACCCTAAATCTATTTTAAGATTTGGATACTTTTTCATGATATTTACAACTTTCTCTAACTCAATGGCAGCATCCTTTCTTATATTCGATTTATCTAAATCAAAATAAATAGGGTTAATATTAACCAATAATGCACCCCTTTTACTAATAAAATCACTTTGTTTTAATTTCAAATCTAAAACTAATTTTATACCGTTTTCATCTGTAGTTTTAAATTCTATAAAATTATTATTAAAGTTTTCTTTTGATCCCGAAATTTTATATTCTTTTTCACAATCAACTTTAAACTCAAACTTACCATCTTTATCAGAAAAAACACTTGAAATTATTTCTCCATTAAGATTAGAAATTTCTACTAAAACATTCGATAATTTAGTATTTGAGCTTCCTACACTAATAACACCTTCAACTATTTGATTACAACTAAATTTAACGGGAATTAATTCCTTGAAAAAGTAAATATCATCATCTCCTTTTCCTCCATTTCTGTTCGATGAAAAATAGCCTCTTCTGGTTTCAGAATTTATAATATATGCAAAATCATCCTTTACACTATTAATTGGGGTTCCTAAATTTTGCGGTTCAGTTATGCTATTTTCATATATCTTGGAAACATAAACGTCTAATCCACCTAAACCATCTATTCGCCCATCTGAAGAAAAATATAGCTCATCATTACCACTTATTGACGCAAACATTTCTCTTCCTAACGTATTAATTTTTGATCCCAAATTTAATGGCATCCCAATAGTTCCATCATTATTTATGCTTGCCTTAAAAACATCAGTTTTTCCATACGTTCCTGGCATATCAGAAATAAAATACAATGTTTTTTCATCACTGCTTAATGCTGGGTGACCTGTTTGATATTGATCACTATTAAATGGCATAGCTTCAACATTTATCCATTCTCCAATATCGCTTATTTGAGCACGGTATAATTGTATTAAATTTATACCTGTCGAATCCATTTTAAACTTGTCATCTAGGTAATTGTTTCTTGAGAAATAAACAGTTTTTTTATCTTTTGTAAATGCTACATCGGCTTCATGGTAACGTGTATTCAACTTGTTTGAAAACTTTTCTACATTCTTTAGTTCTCCATCTTCAGAAATATCTCCAATATACAAATCTAAAAAAGGCTGATTATTACCCTCCCATACATTTCTAATAATATAAGATTTCTTTTTTGGTGAAGCATACACTACTTTACCATCACCATAAAAAGTAGTACCAAAATTTGAATAGCTATTATTAATGTCAAGATTTTTAATGGTATATCTCTCTTGTGAATTTGCTGTAAAAGCAACTAAAAGAACAACTAGTAAGGAAATTTTATTAAGCATCATTGGTTGTTTTTAATTAAAAGAATCGTGGTGATTTTAAATTTCTTTTCGATAAATCTATATCATACAGCATAAATACTTCGTGCGATCCCGTATTATAATCTCCAAGGTTAGATAAGGTGTAATCATAGGCATATCCAACTCTTAAATTTGGTGAAACCAAAAAATTCATCATACCACTTATTGAATCGTCTACTCTCCAAGCCAATCCTAATTCAAAGAAATTATAGAAGAGCGCATTTGCCGAAAGGTCTATTGAAAGTGGTGCACCACTTACTGCTTTTAGCATTGTAGATGGCTTTAACTTTAAATCATCCGAAATATCAAATACGTAACCGCTTGTTAAAAAATAATGCATTTTCTCTGAAGCACTTGAAATAATTCCATTTCCTCTTTTAAAATGTCTGGTTTCTAACATATTTGGCATCGATAATCCTACATAAAATTTATCTGTATAATAAAAGGTTCCTGCTCCAAAATTTGGATAAATTTCATTCAAATTATCCGAAATTAAAGGATCATTTGCTTGATTCGTTGATAACTTAAAAAAATCTATGTTTTGAGATGTAAAACCACCCTTAACCCCAAAAGCCAAACGACCTTCATCGGAAGTTTCTATAGTATACGAAAAATCTGCATAGATATTTTGCTCTTTAACCGGACCTATTTTATCAGCTATGGCCGAAAAACCTAATCCAACATTTCTACCAACTGGGGCATGTATAACGGCGGTCATTGTACTTGGTGCTCCATCAATACCAACCCATTGAGTTCTACCTAACAATCCAATACTCAATGTTCCTTGTGAACCAGCATAAGCAGGATTCAGAACATTCATATTGTACATGTACTGGGTATATTGAGGGTCTTGCTGACTATAGGATAGCGAAGCGGTTATAAATGCTACCAATAAAAATAATAATTTTACTTTTTTCATTCTTGAGTTTATTATTTTAAGGAGGAAATTTTTATTTCCTCCTTATACAATTATTATTTATTTAAATAAATATATCCTTGAACTGGTTTTTGATTATTCTTATTCAAGTTCAAAATGTAATAATACGTTCCAACTGGAAGAATTTCACCTTTATTAATAGTCATTCTGCCATACGATTTTCCATCCCACCAAACTGGAATACTTGATGAATTCCCATTATGCTTATATTCAAACACCTCATTACCATATCTATTGAAAATTTGAATTTGGTAATCTGGATAGCAATTTTGAAGAAATTCA
This sequence comes from Lutibacter sp., assembly GCF_030692605.1. GTDB lineage: Bacteria > Bacteroidota > Bacteroidia > Flavobacteriales > Flavobacteriaceae > Lutibacter. The sequence goes on along the minus strand of NZ_JAUYUD010000124.1, from coordinate 1,239 downwards.
ATTTCGAAATAATCATTAACACCATCCCCATTAGGTGTAAATGCATATCCTTCATAATCACTATCACGTTGTCCTGGAAATACAATAACACAATCTGATAATACAAATGCTCCTCTAATATTTACAGTTGATGTATCACAATTTCCATAAGAATCACAAATGGTATAAGTAAAGAAATCATCTCCAACATAATTAGCATTTGGTGTGTAAATTAATACATCATCACTCATGTTGTTTGGAGTTCCATTATTATCAATATTAACACTTCCTTTTAGAGGGATGGTAAATGTAATTGTCCCAACAGTTGGAACATCATTATCATTAGCAAAAATATCAACTCTTAAAGGCTGTAAGTTTTGAAGAATATATTCATCATCGGTTGTATTAACACCATTGATAACTGTAACGGTTACACTAGCTGAATCGCAATTGGTTGGATTCAAAATTTCACATATTGTATAATTTACAGTATAAATACCCGCTGGGGTACCTGGAACAACTGTTACAGTTCCATTAGCATTCACTTTCAATGGTCCAATCGAGATTGATGAAATCACAACATTAATTGGATTTATGGCAACGCCATTAAACGTATCGTTTTGCAAAACATTTATTCCACCATTACCGCCAATTAGCCCGTTAATAGGGCCTACTGTATCATTTACGGCATCAATCAATAAAGCTACAACTGTTACCTTTACAGTAGCTATATCACAATTTACTGGTGTAGCTACGGTACAAATTTGATATTGTACATCATAACTTCCCGAAGCTGTGCCTGGAGCTACCGTTACAGTGCCATCTGCATTTAACGTAATGCCTGTTGGATACACGCCTACCGTGGTTAACGTAACTGTATTAAAGGTTGCTGGGGTTAAGGATACGCCATTTACCGTATCATTTAACAAGACACTCGGCGTAGTGCCTCCTGTTCCATTAAGCGCTACTGGTGTATCATTTAACGCATCAATCGTATTCACAACTATCCTTACCGTAGTGGTATCACAAATTACTGGTGTAGCTACCGTACAAATTTGATATTGTACATCATAACTTCCCGAAGCCGTGCCTGAAGCTACCGTTACTGTGCCATCTGCATTTAACGTAATGCCTGTTGGATACACGCCTACCGTGGTTAACGTGACCGTGTTAAAGGTTGCTGGGGTTAAGGTTACGCCATTTACCGTATCATTTAACAAGACACTTGGTGTGGTGCCTCCTGTTCCATTAAGCGCTACT
>NZ_JAUYUD010000117.1 GCF_030692605.1 Lutibacter sp. | reverse complement strand
CATCTAGCGAAGAAACGAAAAGTGGAATTTGAGACCTGTTTTTACCGATAATAAACTTCATAATAAAAGTTGTTAAAATATGATATAAATATATTGATAATCAATCAATTAGCAAAATAAAATGCCGCTTATTTAAGAATTGTAAGTAAATTATTGTACCGAATGAAAAAAGAGGGTTTTTAGACAGTTTGACGGGTTATTTAAAACCTTAAAGTTTAATACTTTAAAAGAACGGCTATTTTGTAAATATTTCGTTATGTTGTTCTTGTACTCTAATAAAAGTGGTTCTTTTGGTAAGTTCTTTTAGGCGCAAGGCTCCAACATAAGTGCAGGTTGATCTTAAACTTCCTAAAATATCGATTACCGTATTTTCAACAGCACCTCTATACAGTAATTTTACTGTTTTTCCTTCAGAAGCTCTATAGTCCGCAACCCCTCCAACGTGTTTGTTCATAGCTGTTTCAGAGCTCATACCGTAAAATTCTTTGTATTGTCTACCTTTAATCTCAATAGTTTTTCCACCACTTTCAGAATGTCCTGCTAACATACCTCCAAGCATTACAAAATCGGCACCACCACCAAATGCTTTTGCAATATCCCCTGGGATTTTACAACCTCCGTCAGAAACTATTTGACCACCTAAACCGTGAGCAGCATCTGCACATTCAATAATTGCCGAAAGTTGAGGGTAACCTACACCTGTTTTAACACGCGTTGTACAAACAGAGCCAGGTCCAATGCCGACTTTAATAATATCGGCACCAGAAAGCAGTAATTCTTCAACCATTTCACCAGTAACTACGTTACCGGCCATAATAACTTTGTCTGGATATTTATCTCTAGTTCTTTTAACAAAATTTACAAAATGTTCGGAATAACCATTTGCAACATCAATACAAATGAATTTTAATTGAGGATTTTGATTAAAAATAGCAGCTAGTTTTTTTGAATCACCCGCACCAGTTCCAGTACTAACAGCAATATGCTCTATAATTTCTATGGGAGATGATTTTACAAAAGTATCCCATTCATTTACAGTGTAATGCTTATGAATAGCTGTAAATAATTTATGTTTTGAAAGTGCTGTAGCCATTTCAAATGTACCAACAGTATCCATATTTGCAGCCATTATTGGAATACCATTCCATTTAAGATTACTATGTAGAAAAGTAAATTCTCTATCTAAGGTAACGTTAGCTCTTGAATTTAGAGTTGAACGCTTTGGGCGTATCATTACATCTGTAAAACCTAATTTAATATCGGTTTCTATTCTCATTTATAATTTCACTTAAACAATTATACTTTTTCCTTTGGTTGTAATATTTTTAGTTGCATCTATATAGAAATCAATTCTACCAATATTTACACCGAAGCATCCTACCTGATTCACAAGCACATCTTCACCCATACTGTTTTTTGCAATTGTTGGTTTTGGTAAAAAAGTATGTGTATGACCACCAATAATTAAATCTATATTTTTTGTTTTTTCTGCTAATTCGAGATCTCCTATCATTCCAGTTGATCTGTTATATCTGTACCCTAAATGAGAAAGACAAATTACTAAATCACAATTTTTATCTTCTTTTAAAATACGACTCATATCTTGAGCTATTTCAATTGGATTTAAATATTTGGTTTCTTTAAATAATTTTGGATCTACCAAACCATTTAACTCAATTCCTAAACCAAAAACACCTATTTTAACATCGTCCTTTTTGAAAATTTTATAAGGTTCAACATGACCATCTAGAACAGTATTATCAAAATCATAATTAGCAGATAAAAAGTCAAAATTTGCATTTGGCATTTGGGAGTATAAACCATCAATGCCATTATCAAAATCGTGATTTCCAATAGTAACAGCATCGTATTTTAGCATACTCATTAACTTAAATTCCAATTCCCCACCATACAAATTAAAATAAGGAGTACCTTGAAACATATCCCCAGCATCTAATAAAAGGGTATTCGGATTTTCTTTTCTTATAGCTTCTATTAAAGTAGCTCTTTTTGCAACACCTCCCATTTTGGCAAATTCAGGATGATTATCTGGAAAAGGTTCTATATGACTATGAACGTCATTCGTATGTATAATAGTAATATGTTTGGGGCCGGTAATTCCACATGATTGTAAGGATAATCCACCAATTGTTAAAAGAGCCGCAGCTCCTGAAGTCTGCTGTATAAAATTTCTTCTATTCATAATGTTATTTTTCTTTACGGAATCTACCGTCTAATATTGTTTTAATTGTGTCAGTTTCTTTTAAATAATCAATTATGGCGTTTCTTGCCCTATAGTCTAAGCGAAACAATTTAACAGGTTCTCTAAAAAAGCTCATTAAATCTCCACCATTTTGTAAATAATCGGTAGTTAAAACATAATAATTTTTCGTTTCATTAAAGGGAACATTATTTATTTTAAATTGATACCCGTTTTTTGTAATAAGTAAATTAGCATGTTTAGAAAGAGGGTGTGCAGCTTCATACTTTACTAAATAAGTTAAAAGTTCTTTTATTTTAACTGGAGAAAGTTCAACAACCACTAAATAATTTTCAAATGGCATCAACGTATAAATATCCTTTGTAGTTATTTTTCCTTTTGCAATGCTCGAGCGTAAACCGCCATAATTAAATAGAGCAAAATCAATATTTTTACCAGTTCGTGCTTTAAAAACAGGATTGGCTCTTTCATAACTTAAATCTGCAAATAAATTACCTAATGAGCTTTCTAATTCTCCATCTGTTCTTCCAATAAATTTTGGTGAATAGCTAATAATATTGCTCATTTCTGCATCTACCTTTACCTTATAGGGCTTAATTACTTCCTCGATTTTGGCGTCAGATTGAACATCTATTGCAACGGGAACAAGTTTTCCTTCAATTTTAACTATTTGAGGTGGATCATTCTTACATCCAAAAAGTACTGAAATTGTAAAAAATAAAATAATAAGTTTTTTCATGGTTGTATTACTAATGATTTTAATTAATTTTGTCTTGTCAAGAGGCAAATATAGATGATTTTCACAGGATTTAAACGAAAAAGTAATCAAAATTTTTTTAACAAAAGAATTGAAGAATTACACAATGATTTACAGGTAACCAATGCCTCACTAGTTAGAAATGCATTAATTTTTTTAGATGATTTTTCGGAAAAAGGGTTGATTTTAAGTGAAATACGAGAAAAGCTTGGACTGTCTGAAAATCAAATTCAATTTGTTATTTTTCAAAAAAAAATAGATAAAAAAAAACTTATTCCAGATGTAATAACTGTTAAAGATTTTGGTTGGTATGGCAATATTCTTTCTTCAGAAATAAAAAATCTGTTAACAAAAGAATACGATTTGTTAATTAATTATAGCAAAGTTGAAAATGTGTTTATAAACCTCTTAATATTGCAATGCAAAACAACATTTAGAGTTGGTCTTTCCCATTTGGATAAGCGGTTGTATAATTTAATTGTTAATTGCGAAATAGATGATTATAAAGTGTTTACATCAGAAACACAAAAATATTTGCGTATTTTAAATAAAATAGAGTAAATTGATTGAGGAGGTTATATTTTTACAATTAAAAGTTAACAAATGAAAGAATTAATTGGCACTGGCGTTGCTTTAGTAACTCCTTTTAATAAAGATAAAACAGTAGATTATATTGGCTTAGAACGGTTGGTAAATTATCAAATTGAAAACGGTATTAATTATTTGGTTGTTTTAGGTACAACAGGAGAGCCAGCAACACTGACGGTACTGGAGAAAATAAAAGTTAAAGAAACCATTATTAATACCAATAATGGTAGATTGCCTTTAGTAATTGGTATTGGTGGGAATAATACAATGGCAGTGGTTGAAGAAATTAAACAAACTGATTTATCTGCATTTGCCGCCATATTATCAGTTTCTCCATATTATAACAAGCCAACACAAGAAGGAATATATCAACATTTTAAGGAAATTGCTCAAGCAACGGATAAGCCCATAATTGTTTATAACGTACCTGGTAGAACAGCAAAAAACATGGAGCCATCTACGGTATTAAGATTGGCCTCAGATTTTAAAAATATTATAGGAATTAAAGAAGCTGCAGGAGACATTGTGCAAGCAATGCGTTTATTGCAACAAAAGCCAAAAGATTTTATGATTATTTCGGGCGATGATATGGTTGCTTTGCCAATGGTTTTAGCTGGCGGATCTGGAGTTATATCTGTTATTGGGCAAGGATTGCCAAAATATTTTTCGACATTAATTAAACTTGGTTTAGAAGGAAAAATTGAAGAAGCAAACGCACTTCAATATAAAATAATGGATAGTATTGATTATATTTTTGAGGAAGGAAATCCTGGAGGAATTAAAGCAATGCTTCATAAATTAAATATTTGCAGTAACGAAGTTCGCTTACCATTAGTGAAAGCAAGTGCTGCACTTCAACAAAAAATTAATAACTTTGTAGAAAATTATTAAGAATTGAAAATACAAATTAAAATATAATTTTAAAAAATTAAACCATGTTGTCAGAAAAAATGCAAAATGCTTTAAATAAGCAAATAAGAATAGAAGCTGAATCTTCTCAAATATATTTAGCAATGGCTTCTTGGGCTGAGCAAAAAGGATTAGAAGGTGTTTCTCAATTTATGTATAAGCAATCTGATGAAGAACGCATGCATATGCTAAAATTATTTAAGTTTGTGAATGAACGTGGTGGATATGCGAAAGTTACTGAATTAAGTGCTCCAGCCTTAGAATTTGGTTCTATAACAGAAATGTTTAACACTTTGTATAACCATGAGTTGTTTGTCTCACAAAGTATCAATGAATTAGTACATATAGCTTTAGAAGAAAGAGATTATGCAACTCATAACTTTTTACAATGGTATGTTGCCGAGCAAATTGAAGAAGAAGCACAAGCAAAAACCATACTTGATAAAATCAACTTAATTGGAGACGATAAAGGCGGATTGTATTTGTTCGATAATGATATAAAACAATTTTCTGTTGTAAGCTCAATTATGCCTCAGGTATAATTAACAAACAATTAAGAGGGTAATCCTTCGTTTTATGTAAAACCACCTTATTTTTGTGAATTGTTGGACTGAAAAAAATCATTTTAATAATCCATAATAAATAACTAATTTTGCCAAATGCAAAAAAATAAATTTTATAGTATCATTTTGTTGATTGCTATTGGTATTTCATCTTGTAGTGAATACCAAAAAGTTTTGAATAAAGGCCCTTTAGAAAAACAATACGAAATGGCCACAGAACTGTACGAAACTCAAAAGTACAGTAAATCCATTCAGTTATTCGAAAAAATAACACCAAGTTATAGAGGAAAGCCTCAGATGGAACGTATACAATATATGGTTGCAATGGCGCATTATAACACCAAACAATATACATTAGCTGCATATTATTTTGATAAATTTGTTAAAAATTATCCAAAGAGTTCTAAAATTGAAGAAGCCGCTTATTTATCTGCTCACAGTTATTTTTTAGCATCTCCAATTTTTAGTTTAGATCAAAAAGATACCAATGAAGCAATTACCGCATTGCAAAACTTCATTTTTAAATATCCAGAATCGGATAAGGTAGAGGAAGCTAATAAAAACATAAAAGAATTGACTTTTAAATTAGAAAAAAAGTCGTTTGAAATTGCTAAACAATATTATGAAACTAAAGATTACATTGCTGCAATTGTAGGTTTTGATAATTTATTGACTGAATTTCTTGGAACTTCTTTTAGAGAACAGGCATTATATTTAAAATTTAAAGCAAGTTACGAATTGGCAGTGAATAGTTTTTTTACTAAAAAAGAATCAAGATTAATTGATGCTACAAAATCACATGAACGATTTAAAAGAAATTTTCCAAATTCTGAATATTTAAAGGAAACTGAAAAATTGTTAATAAACTTAAATGAAGAATTAAATTCTTTAATTACACTTAAAACACAAAACTAATGGATCATAAAAACTCAAAAGCACCTAACACAACAGTCACTTACGATAGAATTAAAATTGAAGAGCCAACTAAAAATATTTACGAGGCTATAACTATTATATCAAAGCGTTCTCAACAAATTAACGGCGATTTAAAAAATGAATTGGTTGAAAAATTAGAAGAGTTTGCGACATATACTGATAGTTTAGATGAAGTTTTCGAAAATAAAGAACAAATTGAAGTTTCTAAATTTTATGAAAAATTACCTAAATCTACTGCAATTGCAGTTCAAGAATGGTTAGATGGTAAAATATATCATAGAAATCCAGATTCTTCCCAAGAATAAATGTCAGTTTTAAGCGGTAAAAATATTCTTTTAGGCGTTACTGCCGGTATTGCTGCTTATAAAACAGCACATTTAGTTAGACTATTTATAAAAGCAGGTGCTCAGGTCAAAGTTGTAATGACTCCAGCCTCAAAAGATTTTGTTACTCCGCTAACACTTTCCACACTTTCTAAAAATCCTGTTTATTCTACTTTTTTTGAAAAAAATGAAGGAGAAAACGAAGAATGGAATAGCCACGTAGAATTAGGTATATGGGCAGACCTTATGGTTATTGCTCCTGCAACAGCAAATACATTGTCTAAAATGGCAAATGGTGTTTGCGATAATTTATTGATGGCTACCTATTTATCTGCAAAAAGTAAAGTTTATTTTGCTCCTGCAATGGATTTGGATATGTATTTACATCCAACTACAGCAAAAAGTATAGAAAAACTTCAAAGTTTTGGAAACATATTTATTCCACCAAATACTGGTGAGCTTGCAAGTGGTTTAGTAGGTGAAGGACGTATGGAAGAGCCTGAGAACATCGTTTCTTTTATAGAAAATGAAATAATAAAAGGATTACCTTTATACGGCAAAAAAGTTTTAATAACTGCTGGCCCTACGTATGAATCTATTGATCCTGTCAGATTTATTGGAAATCATTCTTCTGGAAAAATGGGATTTGAATTGGCAAAAAGTGCTGCTAATTTAGGCGCTGAAGTTTATCTTATTTCTGGTCCTTCTAATGAAACCGTTTCTAATAATTTAATTCAAAGAATTAATGTAATAACGGCAGAAGAAATGTATGTTGCTGTTCATGAATATTATAAAAATGTGTCTATAGCTGTATTGGCAGCTGCGGTTGCAGATTATAAGCCAAAAGTTATTGAGACAAAAAAAATAAAAAAGTCGACCGATTCTTTACAGCTCGAATTGGTAAAAACAAAAGATATATTAGCTTCGTTAGGAAAAGAAAAAAAGCAGCAATATTTAGTTGGTTTTGCTTTAGAAACTGATAATGAAATCGAAAATGCAATATCCAAGTTAGTTTCTAAAAATTTAGATTTAATTGTGTTAAATTCACTTCAAGATAAAGGTGCAGGTTTTAAAAAATTAACAAATAAGATTACTATTATTGATAAATTCAAAAAAATAACCGAATTTAGTCTAAAATCTAAAACAGAAGTCGCTTCAGATATTCTTAATGAAATTGTAAAAAATATAAATGCATAAAATTTTACTTATACTCGTTTTATTTATATTGGCAATGCCTTTATATGCACAAGAAATAAATGGATCGGTAACAGTAAATGCAGATAAAATTCCCGGTTCAAATAAGCAGGTTTTTAAAACTTTAGAAAATTCATTGAATGAATTTGTGAATCAAAAACGTTGGACTTCTTCAAATTTTAAACCTCAAGAGCGAATAAAATGTAATTTTACATTAACAATTATTGATTATTCTGGCGATGAAATGAGAGGACACATTCAAATTCAATCTTCTAGACCAGTATATAACTCAACATATTTGACTCCAGTGTTTAATTTTAAAGATGATAATTTTTCGTTTAGATATGTAGAATTTGAGCCAATACAGTTTAATGAAAATTCATTTGAATCTAATTTAGTTTCTATTATTTCATTTTATGTGTATTCTATTTTAGGAATGGATGGAGATACTTTTACTTTAAATGGAGGTACAAATTATTATGCTAAAGCTCAAAGTATTTTGGTGCTAGCCCAACAAAGTGGCTATACAGGTTGGAATCAAAATGATGGTAATGGCACTCGTTTTACGCTCATCGACAATATTTTATCGCCTGCATATGATGCTTATAGATCATCTTTGTATAAATATCATTTAAAGGGTTTAGATTCGATGAATCTTGATAAAAAAGGTGCAAAAAATATGATAGCCGATGCTATTTCAGATTTAAAAATTATATACAACACCAGACCAAATGCATTTCTTTTACGTGTTTTTATCGATTCAAAAGCTGATGAAATTGTGAAAATATTTTCTGATGGTCCAAGATATGACACCTTCAGTTTGAAAGAAGATTTATTGAAAATTTCCCCAATCAATGCCGCTAAGTGGAATGAAATAAAGTAAATTCTTAAAAAAAAACTAAAGAATGCTTACAAATCTTTCCATAAAAAACTTTGCTTTAATAGAGAGCCTTTCTGTTAATTTTAAAAATAATTTCTCAATAATTACTGGTGAAACAGGTGCTGGTAAATCCATTTTATTAGGTGCTTTAGGTTTGGTTTTGGGTAAAAGAGCAGATTCTTCTGCCTTAAAATATACTACTGAAAAATGTATAATTGAAGGCCAATTTCGAATTTCAAATTATCAACTAGAATCTTTTTTTGAAGAAAATGAGTTAGATTTTGAAAATGAAACCATCATCAGACGTGAGATTTTACCAAACGGAAAATCGAGAGCATTTATAAATGATACTCCAACCACCATTCAGGTTTTACAACAATTAAGTGAGAAATTAATTGATGTTCATTCGCAACATGAAACCTTAGAATTGGCTGAATCAAGTTTCCAATTTCATATAATTGATGCATTAGCTGGTAATTTTCCTAAAATAGATTCGTATAAAAGAGGGTTGAATTTATATACTCAACTTTTAAAAGAATTAAAACAACTTAAGTCAAATCAAATTTTAGCGCAGGAGCAATATGAGTACAATCTGTATTTGTATGAAGAACTGAAAAAAGCAGGGTTAAAAATTGATGAACAAGCAGAAATTGAACAATCGCTCGATAAGTTAAATAATATTGAAGACATAAAATTAAATTTAACGGAAGCACTTTCCATTGGAATAGCTGATGAAATTGGAATTCAGAATTTAATTGTTTCTGTAAAAAATAAATTACTAAAAATTGCAAGTTATTCAAAAGAATACGATGAGCTATATCAGAGATTGACAAGTGTTAAAATTGAATTTGACGATATAGTTGGTGAGATTGAAAGTCTAAATGAAGAAGTAAGTTTTGATTCTTCGGAATTGGAAAAATTAAATGACAGGTTGCAGCTAATTTATAATTTGCAAAAAAAGCATTCAGTAAATTCAATAGAGGAATTGATAAATATTCAATCTGAATTAGAAGAAAAGGTTGATTCGGTTGTAAATTCGTCTTCTAATCTGGTTAAAAAGGAAAATGAATTGCAAGAAGTAGCTGCTAAAATAGATGCATTGGCAATAAATATTTTTAAAGCAAGAGAGGCTGCTATTCCCATTTTAATTAAAAAAATGGAAAACATTCTGTCTAATTTGGGAATGGAAAACACTAGATTCAATATAACTATTTCTCATAAAAATAATTATTATTCCAATGGAAAAGATGAGTTATTATTACTCATTTCTGCTAATAAAGGAGTAAATTTTGGGGAATTAAAAAAAATAGCATCTGGAGGTGAATTATCTCGTATTATGTTAGCAGTAAAGGCAATTTTATCTGATTATTCAAAGCTTCCAACTATTATTTTTGATGAAATTGATTCTGGTGTTTCTGGTGATGTATCGCAAAAAATGGCAGAAATTATGCAACAAATGAGCATAAATATGCAAGTTATTACCATTACTCATTTACCACAAATTGCCGCGAAAGGTCAACAACATTATAAAGTTTATAAAGAAGATGTAAATAATAATATTAGCACACAGTTAAGGTTATTATCAGAAAATGAGCGTGTTGAGGAAATCGCAGAAATGCTAGGGGGGAAAAATATTTCAACTACAGCAATAGAACATGCGAAACAATTATTAAATTAAGAAATACTATATTTGCGAACTATTAAAATTAAAAAATACAATTATGTATAATTTATTAAAAGGGAAAAAAGGAATTATTTTAGGTGCACTCGATTCTAAATCAATTGCATGGAAAGTTGCAGAAAGAGCTCATGAAGAAGGCGCTATATTTGTTTTATCAAATGCACCTGTTGCATTGCGACTTGGAACCATAGCAGAATTAGCGGAAAAAACTGGATCAGAAATTATTGCTGCTGATGCAACATCAATTATGGATCTTGAAGATTTAGTAGATGGTGCAATGAAAATATTAGGAGGAAAAATTGATTTTGTGTTGCATTCAATTGGCATGTCTGTAAATGTACGTAGAGGAAATCATTATACACACCAAGATTATAATTTTACAAAAACTGGATTTGATGTTTCGGCATTGTCTTTTCATAGATTAATGAGCGTATTGTACCAAAGAGATGCAATGAATGAGTGGGGAAGTGTTGTAGCATTGTCGTATATGGCAGCTCAACGTGTATTCCCAGATTATAATGATATGGCCGATAACAAAGCGTATTTAGAATCGGTTGCTCGTAGTTTTGGATATTTCTTTGGTAGAGATAAAAAAGTTCGAGTAAATACCATTTCTCAATCCCCAACTCCAACCACTGCTGGAAATGGCGTAAAAGGTTTCGACGGATTTATTGCTTATGCCGAAAAAATGTCTCCACTTGGAAATGCAACAGCTCTAGAATGTGCAGATTATACCATAAGTTTATTTTCAGATTTAACTAAAAAAGTAACACTTCAAAATTTATTTCATGATGGAGGTTTCTCTAATATGGGTGTAAGTACCGCTATTATGGAAGATTTTATGAAAGATTTTCAACCAGAAGCTAAAGAAATAGTTGAAGAAACTAAAGATAAAGACAAAAAATGATAATTTTTATTAAAGATTTAAAAAGGCGGTGATTTTATAATCATCGCTTTTTTTTTAAATAAATTTTGGAAGTATGAGTATTATCATGGTTTGATCGAATTTATTACTTTACTTTTAAAACTTAAAATAATACGACATAATATTATACTATGAGACCACTTAAAATTGTAGTACTTGCTAAACAAGTACCGGATACCAGAAATGTGGGTCCGGATGCCATGAAGCCTGACGGTACTGTTAATAGAGGGAAACTTTCAACTGTATTCAACCCAGATGATTTGCATGCGTTAGAGCTGGCTTTAAATATAAAAGATAGAATACCGGGCACAGAAATAACAATCTTAACTATGGGACCTCAAAAGGCAGCTGACATAATTAGAGAAGGTTATTACCGTGGAGTTGACTACGGGGTTATGATTTCTGATAGAAGATTTGGAGGTGCAGATACCTTGGCAACAAGTTATACCCTTGTAAAAGGAATTCAAAAATTGGCTCCTTACGATTTAATTCTAGGAGGAAGACAAGCAATAGATGGAGATACAGCACAAGTTGGACCGCAATGTGCAGATAAATTGAATATCCCTCAAGTTACATATGTGGAGGAAATTATTGAAATTAATGAGAATGAGATTATAGCGAGAAGACGTTTAGAAAAAGGTATTGAAATTGTTTCATCACCATTTCCTTGTTTATTAACTGTTCATGGGTCTTCACCAAAGTGCAGATCAAGACACGCTAAAAAAGTGATGCAATATAAATATGCAAGGACCAAAACAGAATTGAGATCGGCTAATGAATTAATTTTGACTTTGCACGAAAAGAGACCTTATTTAACAATTCCGGAATGGAGTGTTGAAGATATTGGAGCTGATTTAGATAAAATAGGATTATCAGGTTCGCCAACAAAAGTAAAAAGTGTTGAGAGTATTGTATTAACATCTAATGAAGCTAAAATACTAAGTGATTCTGATGCTGATATTGAAATGATGATTAAAGAATTAATTGAACATCATACCATTGGGTAATTTATAAAAACTTTAAAAGTATTAATTATGAAAAGTGTAATGGTATATTGTGAAGTCGAAAATCAAAAAGTAGCGGACATAAGCTTAGAGTTGTTATCCGCAGGAAAGCGTTTAGCTAAAAAGTTAGGATGTCCTTTAGAAGCTATGATTTTTGGATCAAATTTAAACGGAATAGAAGGTCAAATTGCTCCTTATGGAGTAGATAGGTTATTTGTTGGGAACAGTATGAGATTGGAACCTTATAGAACACTTCCTCACGCTGCGTTAGCTACTGCAATATTAAAAGAAGAAGATCCTCAAATAGTATTATTTGGAGCGACTTCTGTGGGTAGAGATTTAGCTCCAAGATTGGCATCTCAATTAAATTGTGGGTTAACAGCAGATTGCACTATTTTAGATATTGGAGATCACTTTGTAAAGCAAGAGAAAAAAGAATACAAAGATTTATTGTATGCCATTCGTCCCGCTTTTGGTGGTAGTATTATGGCAAATATTATCAATTGGGATATGCATCCTCAAATGGCTACAGTGCGCGAAGGTGTAATGAAAAAAGAAATATTTGATGAACATTATAGTACCGAAGTTATTGAGGTTGATATACATTCAATTTTAAAAGAAGAAGATTTTGTTGTAAAAGTAATTGAACGTCATGTTAAAGAATCAGGTGTAAACTTAAAAGATGCTCCAATTATTGTTTCTGGAGGATATGGTGTTGGATCTAAAGAAAATTTTCAACATTTAATAGATTTGGCAAAATTATTAGGTGGCGAAGTTGGCGGGTCTAGAGCTGCTGTAGACGCTGGTTATATAAGTCACGAACGTCAAATTGGTCAAACAGGCACAACAGTTCGTCCTAAATTATATATAGCTGCCGGTATTTCTGGAGCAATACAACATACTGCCGGTATGCAGGAAGCTTCTATGATTATTTCAATCAATAACGATCCAGATGCGCCCATCAACAAATTAGCTGACTATGTAATTCATGGAGATGTTGGTATTGTTGTTCCTAAAATGATTAAGTATTACAAAGAGAACGCAAAATAAAAAATAATAAAAACAATTAAGTTTTGCTGAATTTTTTTAATGAATTTAGTTTAAAACTCACAATATAAAAAAGTATAAAATGGATAATTTTTTTAAAGATACTCCAGATTTTAAATTTCATTTGGAACATCCAATCGTTCAAAAAATTGTAAAATTAAAAGAACGAAATTTTGAAGAATCAGAACACTATGATTATGCACCTTTAAATCATGAAGATGCCATAGACACCTACGAAAAAATATTAGAAATTGTTGGTGAAATTTGCGCTCAAACCATTGCGAAAAATGCAGAAGGTGTTGATATTGAAGGGCCACATATAGAAAACAATGAGGTTATTTATGCAAAGGGTACCACTGCTGATTATAAAGCATTATATGATGCAGGTTTAATAGGAATGGCTTTGCCAAGAAAGTATGGCGGTTTAAACTTTCCTTTACTTCCGTATGTCATGGCTGCTGAAATGGTTGCAAGAGCCGATGCAGGTTTTGCTAATATATGGGGTCTACAAGATTGTGCAGAAACTATTTATGAATTCGGTTCAGAAGAACAACGGGATAAATATTTACCTAGATTCAACAGAGATGGTGTAACAGCCGCAATGGTTTTAACAGAACCAGATGCAGGTTCGGATTTACAATCGGTGAAATTAAAAGCAACTTTTAATCAAGAAAAAAACATTTGGGTTTTAAATGGTGTAAAACGTTTTATTACCAACGGTGATGCAGATTTATGTTTGGTTTTAGCACGTTCAGAAGAAAATACATTAGATGCCAGAGGATTATCCATGTTTATTTATGACCGTACAAATCATGCTGTTGAAGTACGACATTTAGAAAAAAAATTAGGTATAAAAGGTTCTCCAACATGTGAATTGGTATTTAAAAATGCACCTGCTGAACTGGTTGGAAAAGAACGTTTTGGTTTGATAAAATATGTAATGGCATTGATGAATTCTGCTCGTTTAGGAGTGGGAGCACAATCCGTAGGAATTGCGGATGCAGCGTATAGGGAAGCTTTAAAATACGCCGAAGAAAGAGCACAATTTGGAAAATTTATTGTAAAATTTCCAGCGGTATATGAAATGTTAACGAATATGAAAGTTCGATTAGATGCTTTACGTTCATTACTTTATGAAACAACCAGATTTGTTGATATTTTTAAAGTATATGAAGAAGTTTTAAGAGATGGAACGTTAGAAAGTGACGAAAGAAACGAGATGAAGAACTATTCAAAACTGGCAAATGTATTTACACCGTTAATTAAATTAATTGCTAGCGAAGAATGTAACAGAATGGCTTACGATTCTTTACAAATTCATGGTGGAACAGGTTTTATGCAAGATTTCCCAATAGAGAGGATTTATAGAGATGCCAGAATTACATCAATTTATGAAGGAACAACGCAATTACAAGCTGTTGCTGCAATAAAAGGTGTAACAACAGGTGTATTTTTGGAGCAAATAAAGCAGTATGATAATGAAGTTATTGATAGTAATAGTGTCATAAAAGAAAAACTTCAAAAAATGACAGCTAATTATGAATTGGCTAGTCAAAAGGTAATAGATGTTAATAATAGTGAATATTTAGATTTTCATGCTAGGCGATTAGTTGAAATGGCCGGAAATATTATTATGGGATATTTATTAGTATTGAATAGTCAGCGCGATGAAAAGTTTACCAAATCTGCAAAGTTATTTGTTAACTTGGTAAGTTCAGAAAATAATGAAAGGTTCGATTATATTGATAATTTTGATATTGAAAATTTAGAATTATACAGGTCAACCGGTGAAGAAATTTTGCAAGAACTAGAAATAGAATAAAATTAAAACTTTTGATAAAAACCTACTTTGAATTTTTTGAAGTAGGTTTTTTCATTTGGAATAGTTAGCAATTGCATTTTTTTTTAAATACAGATGATTAAAGTATCAACTTCATTATATTAAATTAAATATGTTAATTTTGAATTTGTAAATTATACGAACGTGGTGTTAAAATTTTCAATCATTATCCCAGTTTATAACAGACCTCAAGAAATTGAAGAATTGTTGTTTAGTTTAACAAAACAAACCTATTCAAAAACATTTGAAGTAATTGTAGTTGAAGATGGTTCAGAAACTATTTCAAAAGAAATAGTTGATAATTATTCAGATAAATTAGATTTAAAATATTTTTTAAAACAGAACAGTGGCGCAGGGACTAGTCGCAATTTTGGAATGCAAAAAGCTTCGGGAAATTACTTTATTATTTTTGATTCTGATTGTTTAATTCCGCCTCAATATTTAGTTGAAGTTGATAATGCTTTAACTCGAAATTATTCTGATGCCTATGGAGGTGCAGATGCTGCACACGACTCTTTTACTGTAATTCAAAAAGCCATTAATTACAGTATGACTTCCTTTTTGACAACTGGAGGAATTAGAGGAAGCAAAAAAGCCGTTGATAAATTTCAGCCAAGAAGTTTTAATTTAGGAATTTCAAAAAAAGCATTTGAAGTTACCCAAGGTTTTAGTAAAATGAAAATTGGTGAGGACATAGATTTAACCTACAGATTGTGGGAAAACAATTTTGAAACTCAATTTATTGAAAATGCATTTGTATATCATAAAAGAAGATCAACATTTAAACAATTTTTTAAGCAAACTTTTGCATTTGGCAAGGGGAGACCATTTTTGAATAAAAAGTACCCAGATACTGCTAAAATTACATATTGGTTTCCAACATTATTCGTTTTATCATTTTTTATTTCAATTCTTTTTTTACTTATAGATGTTAAGTTATTTGCATTATTATTTGTCTTTTATTTTTTAATATTGCTTTTAGATTCTTTACAAAAAAGCAAAAATATTCTAGTCGCTATAACAAGCATTGTCACAACATTAATACAATTTTTTGGTTACGGGTTTGGTTTTTTAAAAGGAATGTTTTTAAAAAATTAGTTTTCTAGTTTTAAAGGAATAATTTCAATAAAATAATAAACTATAGCTGCAACAGTTCCTCCAAAAATTAAAATAAGCGTCCACATTATTTTTTTGTTAGAATCGTTTTCAGATTTATTATTGGTGTGAACAATGTAATAAATTTTAATCCCAAAACTTATTACCCCGGCAATAATAATTAAAACGATAAAACCAAAAATTGATGGAATGAATTCTAATGGAAAATCACCTCTGTTACGTTCCAGCTCAATAATATGATCAAAAAAGACTATAAAAAATAGAGCTAAAGAAACTATTACAATAACCAAGGGTAAAAAGGTAAATATTCCAAGCCAAAATTTTGTTGAAGATTTCATAATAAAATTTTTTTAAGATTTGTGCTTAACAATTAAAAATTATTAAATAAGAAAAAGGTCGAATTATTCAACCTTTTTCTTAGACTTATTAATTTTTATTGTAAGTTCATTTTTTTCTTTATCCAAATCCATTACAATAGTGTCGCCTTCTTTTAATTTTGAATTTACGATTTCTTCAGCAAGAACATCTTCAATGTATTTTTGAATAGCTCTTTTTAAAGGTCTGGCTCCATACTGCTTATCAAAACCTTTATCTGCAATATAATCTTTCGCTTCTTCAGATAAATTTAGTGTATATCCTAAATCTACAATACGAGTAACTAATTTTTTAAGCTCAATATCTATTATTAAATGAATATGTTCTCTTTCTAAGGCGTTAAAGATAACCACATCGTCAATTCTATTTAAAAATTCAGGAGCAAAAGTTTTTTTAAGTGCATTTTCAATAATGCTTTTTGTATTAGAATCTATTTGTGCATTTCGTGCAGCAGTTCCAAATCCAACACCTGCGCCAAAATCTTTAATTTGACGTGCACCAATGTTGGATGTCATAATAATTACCGTATTTCTAAAGTCAATTCTCCTTCCCAAACTATCAGTAATAAAACCATCGTCTAAAATTTGAAGTAACATATTAAAAACATCTGGATGGGCTTTTTCAATTTCATCCAAAAGCACAACAGCATAAGGTTTCCTTCTTATTTTTTCGGTCAGCTGTCCACCTTCCTCATATCCTACATAACCTGGAGGAGCTCCAATTAATCTGGATATTGCGAATTTTTCCATGTACTCACTCATATCAATTCTAACCAAAGAATCTTCATTGTCAAATAACTCAATAGCTAGAACTTTTGCCAATTGTGTTTTACCAACACCAGTTTGTCCTAAAAATATAAATGATCCAATTGGTTTGTTTGGGTCTTTTAATCCAACTCTATTTCTCTGTATAGCCTTTACAACCTTAGAAACAGCCTCGTCTTGACCAACGACTTTCCCTTTGATTAAGTTTGGTAAATCATACAACCGTTGACTTTCTGCTTCTGCAACTCTATTTACAGGTATACCTGTCATCATTGAAACAACTTCTGCAACATTATCTTCTGTTACAATTTCTCTGTTTAATTTAGAGGCTTCTTCCCATTTAACTTGTTCAGTTAACAATAAGTTTTCAACTCTTTTTTCATCGTCACGTAAACGTGCAGCTTCTTCATATTTTTGAGTATTTACAGCTTTGGATTTATCTTCTTTAATTTTTTCCAATTGTGCCTCTAAATTCAATACTTCTTTTGGTACTACAATATTGGTAATATGTATACGAGAACCCGCTTCGTCTAAAGCATCAATAGCTTTGTCTGGAAGAAAGCGATCTGTCATATATCTGTTTGTTAATTTTACACATGCTTCGATAGCTTCATCTGTATAATCTACATTATGGTGATCTTCATACTTATCTTTAATGTTATGTAAAATTTGAATAGTCTCTTCTATGGAAGTTGGCTCAATTAATACTTTTTGAAAACGGCGTTCGAGTGCACCATCTTTTTCTATATTAGTTCTAAATTCATCTAAAGTTGTAGCACCAATACATTGTATTTCTCCTCTAGCTAATGCAGGTTTTAGCATATTTGCCGCATCTAAAGATCCTGTTGCACCTCCGGCACCAACAATGGTATGAATTTCATCAATAAACAAAATAATATCATCATTTTTTTCCAACTCATTCATTAAAGCTTTCATGCGCTCTTCAAATTGCCCTCTATATTTGGTTCCAGCTACTAAGCTGGCTAAATCTAATGAAACAATTCGTTTATTAAACAAGATTCTAGCAACTTTTCTTTGTATAATTCTCAACGCCAATCCTTCTGCAATAGCAGATTTACCAACACCTGGCTCGCCAATTAGCATAGGGTTGTTCTTTTTTCTTCTACTTAAAATTTGAGAAACACGTTCAATCTCTTTTTTTCTACCTACTACGGGATCTAGCTTGCCTTCTTCAGCCAATTTGGTTAAGTCTCTACCAAAATTATCTAAAACAGGTGTTTTTGTTTTTTTTACAACAGGCTTACCTTTAGATTCCTCAAAAGGGTTTGGTTTTGGTGCGTCAAAATCATCTTCTGAATCACTTTCAGCTTTCGGTAATTCCAATTCTTGATCTGAAAAAAGCTGTTTGAAAATGCTTTTAACATCTTCATAACTTGCTCCAAAATTATTAAGTAATTTTGTGGTAGGATCGTTCTCATTTCTTAAAATACACAATAATAAATGAGCTGTACTAACTAAATCGCTTTGATATAATTTAGCTTCTAAATAGGTTGTTTTTAATGCTTTTTCTGCCTGTCTCGTTAAATGAAGACTTTTTTTCTCATTTGCAAAGTCGTTGGAAGGATTTGATGGACTCAACACTTCAATTTTTTTACGAAGATGATCTAAGTTAATATCGAGTGCGTTTAGAATTTCAACGGCCTTTCCTTGACCTCTTCGTAAAATACCCAACATTAAATGTTCGGTACCAATAAAATCGTGACCTAATCTAAGGGCTTCTTCTTTACTATAAGCAATAACATCTTTTACTTTCGGCGAAAAATTATCTTCCATTTTCATTGATTTATATGGTAAAATTAATAGATTTTTTTCTTTTTTTGGTACAAAAACAACACCAGTTTTATATTACATGCCCTAATATGTTAAAATGATAGGGTAAGATTAATGATAATCGACTGTTTAATAGGGGGTTAAAGTGGTTAACTACTGTTGATAAATAATAGAAATTCATTGACCTAATTGACTTGCAAAAAAATGAAAAATTGTATATTGCTTCGTTAAATTAAGATACTAAAAAAATTAAAATTTTATGGCAGACGGAGAAAAATTGATCCCTATTAATATTGAAGATGAAATGAAATCAGCTTACATTGATTACTCAATGTCAGTGATTGTTTCTAGGGCTTTACCCGATGTGCGCGATGGACTAAAACCGGTACATAGACGTGTTTTATTTGGGATGCACGAATTAGGAATAAAAGCAACGGGGTCTTATAAAAAATCGGCGAGAGTTGTAGGGGAAGTTTTAGGTAAATTCCACCCACATGGTGATACATCGGTTTATGATTCAATGGTTCGTATGGCTCAAGAATGGAGTGTGCGATATATGATGGTGGATGGACAAGGAAACTTTGGTTCAGTAGATGGTGATAGTCCAGCAGCAATGCGTTATACAGAGGTAAGAATGCAAAAAATATCTGAAGAAATGCTCTCGGATATTGAAAAGGACACTGTAGATCACAAATTAAATTTTGATGATACTTTAAATGAACCAACGGTTTTACCAACTAGAATTCCAAATTTATTGGTTAATGGGGCATCGGGGATTGCAGTAGGAATGGCCACAAATATGGCACCGCACAATCTTACCGAAGTAATCAATGGTACGTTGGCGTACATTGAAAATAACAGCATTGAAATTTCAGAATTAATGCAGTACATAAAAGCTCCTGATTTTCCAACGGGTGGTACAATTTATGGATATGATGGTGTAAAAGAAGCATTTGAAACTGGAAGGGGAAGAATTGTAATGCGTGCAAAAGCAACTATTGAGGAAGTTCAAGGGCGTGAATGCATCATTGTTACAGAAATTCCTTACCAAGTTAATAAGGCTGAAATGATAAAAAAGACGGCCGATTTAGTTAATGAGAAAAAGTTAGAGGGAATTTCAAACATTAGAGACGAATCGGATAGAAATGGAATGCGCATAGTTTATGTTTTAAAACGTGATGCCATTCCTAATATAGTTTTAAATAAATTATATAAATATACGGCCTTACAAACTTCATTTAGCGTTAACAATATTGCGTTGGTTAAAGGAAGACCTCAACAATTGAATTTAAAACAGCTTATTCATTATTTTGTTGAACATAGGCATGTTGTAGTTGTAAGAAGAACTGAATTTGATCTTAAAAAAGCAGAGGCAAGAGCTCACATTCTAGAAGGTTTGATTATTGCAAGTGATAATATAGATGAAGTTATAAAAATTATAAGAGCATCAGCTAATGCCGATGAAGCACGCGAGAGTTTAATGGTTCGTTTTGAGTTATCTGAAATTCAAGCACGTGCAATTGTTGAAATGAGATTGAGACAATTAACTGGTCTTGAACAAGATAAACTTCGTGCAGAATATGAAGATATCATTAAATTAATAGCTGATTTGAAAGATATTTTAGCAAATGAGCCAAGAAGATTTGAGATTATTAAGGAAGAATTAGTTGCCGTTAGAGATAAATATGGTGATGCGAGAAGATCGGTAATTGAATATGCTGGTGGAGATTTATCTATTGAAGATATGATTCCTAATTCTAATGTTGTAGTTACAATTTCTCATGCAGGATATGTAAAAAGAACGAATTTAGATGAATATAAAGTTCAAAATAGAGGAGGAAGAGGTCAAAAAGGAGTAGCAACAAGAAGTGAAGATTTCTTGGAACATTTATTTGTTGGTACAAACCATCAGTTTATGTTATTTTTCACTCAAAAAGGAAAAGTATTTTGGATGAGGGTATATGAAATTCCTGAAGGAAGCAAAACATCTAAAGGAAGAGCAATCCAAAATTTAATTAACATTGAGCAAGACGATAAGGTTAAGGCATTTTTAGTTACAGAAGATTTAAAAGATGAGGAGTATGTAAATAGCCACTATATAATTATGGCAACTAAAAAGGGACAAGTTAAAAAAACCTCTTTAGAACAATATTCTCGTCCTAGAACAAATGGTATTAATGCTATAACTATTAAAGATGGTGACGAACTATTAGAAGCTAAATTAACAAATGGTAAAAGCCAAGTTATGATTGGTTTAAAATCTGGAAAAGCAATTCGCTTTGAAGAAGGTAAAACCAGACCAATGGGTAGAAATGCTTCAGGGGTTAGAGGTATTACTCTAGGCAATAAAAAGGACGAAGTGATTGGAATGATTGCTGTTAATGATCCTGAGAGTGATATTTTAGTAGTTTCTGAAAATGGTTATGGTAAAAAATCTAGTATAGATGATTATAGAATTACAAACCGAGGTGGAAAAGGAGTGAAAACTATTAATATTACTGAAAAAACAGGTAATTTAGTTTCAATTAAAAATGTATCTGAAGACGATGATTTAATGATTATCAATAAATCAGGTATTACAATTAGGTTGGCCGTTGCAGATTTACGCGTTATGGGTAGGGCTACTCAAGGTGTAAAATTAATCAATATTAAAGATAATGATTCTATTGCAGCTGTTGCCAAAGTAATGCATGAAGAAAATGATGATGGATTTGATGAAAATGGCACGGATATTGAAAAAGATAATGAAAATAATACAAATCAAGAATAAATTTTAATACAATGAGAAAACAACTATTAATTCTGTCGGCTTTATTTGTAAGTATGACAGTATTTTCACAAAAAGAAGAATTGAAGAATGCAGAAAAAGCAATTAAATCGAATGATTTTAACACTGCAATAGCTGCAATTAATCAAGCTGAAGCTTCGATAGCAGGTACTGATGATAAAACAAAAGCAAAATTTTATTATCTAAAAGGAATGGCATTATACCAAAATGGTGCTAATTTAACAGATGTAATTAAGATTGGAAATGCCTTTAATGAGTTACTTAAATTTGAAAATGACACTAAAACATTTAAATATTCTGAAGAAGTAGGGGGTCTTATAAATATGATGGTAAATAATTTGGCCAAAAAAGGAACAGATGATTATAACTATGCAATTCAGACAAAAGCTCCTACTGATTACCTTAAAGCAGCAAAGAGCTTTGAAGAAGTTTATAACTTAAGCCCAAGAGACACAGTATTTTTAGATAATGCTGCATTAGTATATGCTCTTGGCGAAAACTATAATACTTCAATTGATTTATATGAAAAATTGTTAGCTTTAAATTATACTGGTATTACTACAATTTATGTTGCTACAAGTAAAGCAACAGGTGAAGAGATAGTTTATAATAGCAAAAAAGAACTTGATCTACAAGTTAAACTTGGACTTGTTGAAAATCCTAAAGAAGAAAAGAAAGAATCTAGACGTGAGTTTATGTTCAAAAATTTAGCTCAAAATAATATTGCTTTGGGAAATAATAATAAAGCAATGGAGTATCTAACAATAGGTAGAAAAGAGTTTCCAAAAAGTTATTCCTTATTAATTGACGAAGCTAATTTGCACTATAAAAATGGAAATAATGATTTGTTTAAAGCGAAACTGGAAGAAGCTATTCAATTAAATCCTACTGAACCTACACTTTATTACAATGTTGGTGTAATGAATATGGATCAAAAAAAATTAGATGAAGCTATCAAGTTTTTTAAAAAATCAATTGAATTAAAACCAGATTATGCCGATGCTTATAATAATATTGGAGCCGCAATTATTGAGAAAGCAACACCAATTATTGAAGAAATGAATAGAAACTTAAATGACTTTGCTAAATATGATAAATTACAAGCAAAACAATTTGATGTTTATCGACAGGCTGTTCCATATTATGAGAAAGCCTTTGAGATTAATAAAACTAGTATCAGTGTTGTTCAAACTTTGATGGGGCTTTATGAAAATTTAGAAATGACTGAAAAGTTAAAAGCGATAAAACCTGTTTATGAAGCGTTAAAACAATAGCCTTCAATTTAAATGATAAAAAAGCTCACGAAAGTAGACTGAACCCAAAAAGTTAGACAAATTTATAATTAATTTTGACAATAATGAGCTCGATATTTTATCGGGCTCATTTTGTTTAGATTTGATTTAATTCTTTCGTTATTATAATAGTCTATATATTGTTTGATTTCAAGTT
>NZ_JAUYUD010000113.1 GCF_030692605.1 Lutibacter sp. | reverse complement strand
AATTCTTAAATAAGCGGCATTTTATTTTGCTAATTGATTGATTATCAATATATTTATATCATATTTTAACAACTTTTATTATGAAGTTTATTATCGGTAAAAACAGGTCTCAAATTCCACTTTTCGTTTCTTCGCTAGATGAAACCATAGACCAAAACAACGAAATCCGCCTTATTGACCTTTTTGTGGATAGTTTAAAGCTTTCCGACTTTGGTTTTAAGATGGATTTTATTGAAAATGGTCGTCCGGCATACCATCCTGCAGATTTATTGAAGTTGTTTATTTATGGTTATTTAAACCGGATGCGCTCCTCCCGCATCTTGGAAAAAGAATGTAAACGAAATATTGAACTCATGTGGCTTTTAAAAGGATTGACTCCAGACCACAACACCATCTCCAATTTTAGAAAAGACAATCCTAATGCCATTCAAAAAGTGTTCCGGCAGACCGTTAAACTTGCCAAACATTTTGACCTGATCGGCGGCAAACTTCTGGCCGGTGACAGCACCAAACTCAGAGCTCAAAACTCCAAAAAAAACAATTTCAATCCCAAAAAAATTCAACGCCATCTTGTGTATATTGATAACAAATTGGAGGAATATAACGCTGCGCTAGATTTGGCGGATGGTGATGAAAACAAAAAGGTGATTCAACAGCACATCGATACCCATAACCAACGCAAAGATTTTTACAACGATTTAACCCAACAATTAGAAGAATCCGGCCAAACTCAAATCTCTACCTCAGACCCTGACAGCCGTCAAATGATTACCCGAAACAACATTACCGAAGTGGCTTACAGTGTACAAACCACCGTTGATGCCAAACACAACATCCCGATCGATTATAAACTAACCAATGAAAATGACAGCAAAGCTATGGGCGGTATGGCTCGCAGAGCTAAAACCATTTTGGGTAAAAACGATTTTACCCTACTTTACGACAAAGGATATCACACCGGAAGTGAATTTGCTTACGCTGATGCTCATGGTGTAGAAGTGATGGTTGCCATTCCGGAGGTGGCTTCGCATGCACCCGATATTGCATTTGATGTAGAACATTTTGAGTACGATAAACAAAACGATTGCTATACTTGTCCGGCAAACGAATTGCTTACTACCAATGGCAGATGGTACAACAAAAGCAGGGGAAAATCCTCCAATAAAATAAAACAATACACCACTAAAGCATGTAAGGGCTGCGAGTATAATTCACGATGTACCAACAACAAAGCAGGGCGAATGCTCGAACGATCGGAACATGCTGACCTTATTTTTGAAAACAAACAACGGATAGTGCAAAACAAACAACGCTATCGCCGACGGCAAGCCATCGTAGAACATCCTTATGGAATCATCAAAAGACAATGGGGATTTTATTACATCTCCACTAAAAAAGGTATCAAAAGAGCAGCTGCTGATGTCGGACTTATATTTACCGCTTACAACCTGCGAAGAATCTTTAACCTAATTGATAAAAATGTGCTACAAAAGTTCCTCAAAGAACTGTCGCTTTTTATGATTGATTTTTTGGCAGTTATTAAGTCATTTAAACCCTTTTTAACACGTTCGATTTTTAATAATCTTGTGGTTAAAGTTTTTTTCAACATTCGGCAAATCGCTTCATTTACCTCCGCTTTTTTGCTATATTTGATAAAATAACCGGGGTTTTAAGACAAACTGCCGTTGGGTGCAATTATTAAAAACGTCTGTTCGAGTGTTTTTTGTGCAGTAAAACGAAACAAAAAATGTATCGAGAACCGTTTTTAACTATCATTTTTCTGTTCTCGATACAATTTTCTATCGAAAATCACTCGAAGTGACGA
>NZ_JAUYUD010000111.1 GCF_030692605.1 Lutibacter sp. | reverse complement strand
CCCTTGTTGAAATTTCTCGTCTTTGCGCAATAACGCCTTCAGTTCTTCAGAACTATAGTTTTCTATCTTTAGTGCTACTCTACTCATAACACAAAGATAATAAAAAATAATTTGTAATTACATATTAGACTTTATATAATTTAGCTAATAATTTTTATTGTATCATTAATTTTTATACTTAAAGGTATTCCTTTTTCCAACTTAATATTAATAGTATTTCTTTCTAAATGACATTTAAGGATCCGATTCTTAAAATTTATTTTAAAATCTAAACTTTTCCATTTTTTAGGAATATTTGGATGAAAATTTAATACTCCATCAACTAATCTCATTCCTGCAAAACCAAATACAACCGACATCCATGAGCCTCCCATACAAGCTGTATGTATACCATCTTTTGTGTTATGGTGTAAATTATCCATGTCCAATCTGGCAGTATTCATAAAGTAATCATATGCTTTATCATGCGATCCAATACGATTTGCCATAATACTAAAAATGCATGTAGACAACGAAGAATCGTGTGTTGTAATTTTTTCGTAATAATTATAGTCGTTTTTAATCGTTTCTAAATTGGATTCGTTTTCTAATAAAAAATGACCTAAAATAGTATCAGCTTGTTTACAAACTTGGTGTCTGTACAACGTTAAAGGATGGTAATTTAATAATAGTGGATATTTTTCTTTTGGTGTATTTTCGAAATCCCAAACTTTTTTATTGAAAAAACTATCGTCTTGCGGTGTTAAATTCTGTTCTTCATCAAAAGGTAAAAACATTTTAATTCCGGCGTTTTTAAAATCGTCCAATTCACTTTCTACGAACTTTAATTTTGATTTTAAATTGTTGGTTACATCAATAGATAAATCTGACCAAATTTTACCAATATTATTGAACAAGTTTTTTGTTAAAACATTGGTGTAATAATTATTGTTTACAATACACGTATATTCATCTGGACCTGTAACTGCGTCTATACAGAATTTATCATTTCTATTGTAATGCCCAATATGATGCATTAATCTTGCTATTTCTATCAACATTTCCATTCCTTTTTCTGACATAAAAGTAATGTCTTCACTTACTTGATAATATTGAATAATGGAATAAGCAATGTCAACATTTATATGATATTGGGCGGTTCCAGCAGGGAAAAAAGGTGAACATTCATCACCAGCAATCGTACGCCAAGGATATAATGCTCCAATAGTATGACCCATTTGTTTTGCGCGTTTACGGGCAAAATCTAAAATTGTAAATCTATAATTCAATAAATTTTTTGCTAAATCTGGATTTGTAAATAGGAAAAACGGAAAAATATAAATTTCTGTATCCCAAAAATAATGACCTTCATAACCTTCCCCAGAAAGTCCTTTTGCAGAAATATTACTAAATCTATCTTTTCCAACAGATTGCACTAAATGAAATAAATTAAAACGCAATCCTTGTTGCATTTCTAAATCTCCATCTATTTGGATATCAGAATGTTCCCAAAAAACATGTAAATATTCTTTTTGAAGATTTTCAAAATGCTTAAAATCATATTTTAAAGAAGTTTCTAAAAAAGAGGCATTTTGTTTAAGTTCATTTTCATGTCTTCGAGTATCTGTATAAACAGCATATTTTGTAAACTCAATTTTTTCACCTTTTAAAATTTGACCTTTAAAAGAATGAGTAATTTTTTGTTTTCCCTTTTCAATAGTTTCATCAAATTTAGCTGAACATTTATGCGAAATACTACCAACAACGGCTAATTTTGAATGTTCAGTAGTCGCTTTTACAAAAGATTTATTTGAATCAACAATTACTTCAACTACTGATAATGCTTTTGCATTTGAAGTTCCAATTCTAGGATCATCTTCAGAAACAATATTAGAAACATCACCATTAACTGAAGAAATAAGTTCTAATTCTCCACTAAAATTAATAGGCTCAATAGAAATGTTGATTAAAAACAATTCTCTTTGAACAAAGGAAGTTAAACGTTTAAAAACTAATTTAACCTCATCTCCATTTGATGATTTCCAATGAATTAATCTTGTTACAACACCTTCTTTTAAATTAAGATTTCGTTCATAAAATAAAACAGTTCCATTCTCTAAAGAGAAATTTTCTCCATTAATTTTTATTAAAATTTCTTGTGTATCTATAACGTTTAAAATACTTTGACTTCTATCTGGAAAACCATGTAGTTTCTCTCCATATGTTATTTCTTCACTCTCATAAAACCCATTTATATAAATTCCTCTAACGCTTTTTATTTTTTTACTTAATCCTTCTTCAAAACTTCCTCTAACACCCAAATAACCGTTTGCTGTACTAAAAAGTGTTTCCTTTAATTGATACGATTCTTCAAAATCAGTATCTACATAACTCCAACTATCCATATATTTTTATTTTAATTACTTGATTTTGCTTTATCAAGTGCCATTTTATTTGTTAATCTATTCAAAATTATAAAAGCAATTATTAACATTGCCATTGGAATTAGAATATAGTAAAAAGCAGTATCAGCACCAACATTTTTAAATAACCATCCTATTATTCTTGATCCTAAAGTACCTCCTAATGCTGAAAAAATAACAATAAGCCCTGTCATTGGGCTATGTAATTTGTTTGGTAATACACTTAATATTGCCGAATTTAATAATGGGTAAATAGGTGCAATAAATAATCCAACAAGCGGAAAAACAAATCCGATTAAAGGAATATCTGTAATACTATTTATTTCAACAACTGTTATACCTATAGCCGAAGGAAGAATTAGCACTAAAATAAGCATTGCTATTATTGTACAAACAATTACAACATAGACCCAAGAAACATATTTTGTAATAAGCCCAGCTGTTAAACGCCCCACTGCTAAAGAAATAGCCAAAATACTTGCCATCATAATTCCTACATTTTCAGGTAATTTTAACACCCGAGAATTAAATGTAGGCAACCATGTCATTATACCTTGCTCTACCATTACAAATAAGAAAGCGCTAATTATAAATACTAAAACAAATATCTTTGTCAACAATAGCATCATTTGCTTGGCGTCATCTATTAAATCTTTTCCCGGAATTTCATGTCCTTCATCAAACTTTGTATATACTAATATTATAAAAGATAAGGTTGATATTGCGGCTAATAACCAATACACGTTTAGCCAAGAATTTGGATTATTCTCATTATTAAATGCTGGAAATAAAAAGTAGGCCAATGCAATACCAATCATAAAAACCCCTTCTATTGAACTCATTAAACTATTATGCTCCTTTTGACCCTTTGCCACTAAACCAATTAAAGAATAAACAGATATTTTTATGAGCGCAAAAGAAACACCCACCATAGCAAAAAGAATTCGAGCTCCTAAAAACGAATTCATAAAGTACATTTGAATGCTTCCAATAGTTACTAAAAATAAGCCTGTTAACATGGCGTTTTTATAACCTATTCTAGGTAAAAAAGATGCAATAATAAAAGAAACTATAGCAATTGGTAAATCTTTAAATAATTCTAAAGTACTTGCCGCTACTTCATCTACTCCATAAATATTTTGTGATTTTAAAATAACTATACCAACGCTATTTAATAAAATTGCAAAAACAAAATAGTTTAAATATAGGGTAGCTTTAATTCCAAAATTTTTCATTTAAAATGGTTTATTTAGTTGGTTAAATTAATTAAAATACTGCACTCACAAAACCCAATAATTTAAACTCTTTAAATTATTTTTTATATTGGTTTAGCGAGTGCAGTAAGGTTTCTTCTACTATAGAGCACTTCACTTCTCTGTTTTAAATTAACCTTATATTATCTTTTATTACTTAAAATTTTTATTTTTATTGCTTTAGACTAGTAAGTTATGCATCTTTAAATTACAAAACTGCTCTTAAATTCCGAAATCGTTTTTGAAGATTCCGAAATCGTTTTCGGAATTTTACGTTTTTCATTAATAATTAATGATTTTTTATGCTTAAATTAGACTCCATTCATTTTTTTTTAATAAAAAAGTAGTACTATACTATGGGAAAATTTAAAATAAAACCAACAACGCTTAAAGATATTGCAACAGAATTAAATATATCCATTGCTACGGTTTCAAAATCATTAAAAAGTTATAGCGATGTTAGCCGTTCTACCCGTGCTGCTGTTGTAAAAATGGTAAAAAAAATGAATTATAATCCAAATGTTGCTGCTGTAAATCTTAGAACACAGCAATCAAAAACAATTGGAGTCATTATACCTACTGTTGCTCATCAATTTTTTTCTGAAGTTTTAAGTGGTATTATAGAAGAAGCCGAGAAAAACGGATACTTGGTAATTACGTTACAATCGAATGAACAAGTTGATTCTGAAAAAAGACAAATTTTACTTTTGCAACATAAAAGAGTTGATGGAATATTAATATCACTTTCTAATGAAACATACAAGTTTAAACATATTGAAGAAGTTATTCAAAATAATATTCCTGTGGTTTTATTTGATAAAATAAGCAAAATTGTTAATTGCTCTAAAGTTACAATTAATGATTGTCAAGCTGCCTATGATGCCGTAACCTATCTAATTAAAAAAGGCTACAAAAAAATTGCACACTTTAGAGGCTCCTTAAAACCTCAAAATTCTATTGATAGATTTGTGGGTTACAAAAAAGCATTGGTCGATAATGGGATTAGTTTCGACCCATTACTTGTTTATTTATGTGACAATAATGACGATTTTAATGATGGATTCCAAAATGCTAGAAAATTATTAGATGAACAACCAGATGTTGATGCCATTTTTGCTATAACAGATTCAGTTGCAGTTGGAATTTATAACTGTTTTCATGAAGTTGGTATTAAAGTGCCAGAAGATATTGCTATTTTTGGTTTTAGTAATTGGTTTATGTCTTCGGTTTTAACTCCTAGCTTATCGACTATTCAACAGCCTGGTTTTGAAATGGGTCGAAAATCTTGTGAAATATTATTAGAAGAGATTAAGAATTTAAAAAACGATATCTCATATAATTTTCAACAAGTTGTATTACCAACATCGTTAGTTATTAGAAATTCTACTTAATATTTAATTTTATTATTGATGCTCTAATCTGCAAATTGCGATAAATTAAATCTGTAATTTTAAAAACCATAAAAATTTACATAACTTTGCTTTTTAACAAAAAATAACCCTACAATAAAAAAATTCATCATAGGGTTAATGTAATCAATGTTGTTCAAATTATTTTATTACAAACGTCTTTTTATCTTTTCCAACACCTGTTATTGTAAGTGATTTCCATTGTTTAGGTAGAATTGGATTTTGCTGAATAATCCCTTCATCTGTTAAATGTAATCCACCAAAGCCAAAAAGTAAGGTCTGTAGCATTCCCCCAGCTCCTGTTGCAAAATATGGATTGTTACTTGTTGGTGATTCACTTAAAGCTCCAAAAGGAGCTTTTTTATTTGGCTCATAACTCTCTTTATATAACCTATATGCATTATTAGAATCTCCTAAACGGGCATATATTACAGCAAATATAGATTTCCCCATAGCTGGCCCTTCATCTGCAATTTTTGGTTCATAATATTTTAAATCTTTAAGAAGTGTAGCTTTATCATTTACAATTTCTAAAGGATAGGCCAACAAATTTACATCAGCTTGTTTAATTCTATCTCCGTTATATTTACTATGCTCCATTGTAGTACCATCGAGAAATTTGTGAATTATAATATTTTTTGCCACCAATTCCCAATTCGTATCAACTTCAAGGCTAAGTTCTTTTGCTGCCAACACTGCAAATTGCAATGAAGTAATTGCAGATCCGTTGGTAAAAGCATTATCATCAATATTTTGAGCAAATTCATTTGCTCCAACTACATTTTTAATTGAAAAACTTCCATCCTTGTTTTTTGTAACACGACTTACCCAATAATCAGCCACTTCTTTTAACATTGGAAATCCTCTTTCTGTTAACCATTGTTTATCTTTAGTAACTCTATAATAATTCCAAAAAGCAATAGCAACATCAGCCGTAATATGATGCTCAAAAGTTCCTGTTAAAGCCCAAGCTGGAGTAGCTTCTTCTCCTGTATCATCACTTTCCCAAGGAAACATTGCTCCTTTAAAACCAAAATTAATCGCTTTCTTTTTGGCCTCATCCAACCTGTTAGATCTGTAATTTACAAGTGATCGTGCTATGTCTTGGTTTAGAACTAATAAAGGTGGGTACATCCATAATTCGGTATCCCAAAAAATATGCCCATTATAACCTTGTGAAGAAAGTCCCATAGGCGCAATACTTAAATTAGAATCTCCACGGCTAAACGAATATAAATGATACAAGGCTAATCGGGCGTCTTGCTGAGATTGTAAATCACCTTCTATAATAATATCGCCTTCCCAAAGGGTTTTCCATAAAGCTTTATGTTGATCTAAAAGGTCTGTTTTAGGAGTTAATAAATTAAAAATAACAAATCGTTCCGATTCAGTTTGAGGATCGTAAAAATCTTGCGTAGAACATTGAGCCGCCGTCCAAGCAAAATCGAGCGATATCCCTTTTTTTATTTCTTTTTCAAAAAATAACCTATTATCATATTCTGAAATTTTAGTATGAATTAATTCTGGACGTTGATCTTCTCTTGAAGAATTTATAGCATGCCAAATAAACGTAGCAGATGTCCCAACAGTGTGCCTCCCTAATCTACTTTTAGCAACTGTTTGAAGAATTGGCATCGTAGTTTCCATGTCTTTCAAAATTCTAAAAGTGCTCATAGGATTTTGGTACTCGGCTGGCGTTTGAATTTTACCAGTAACTTTTGTTTTAATTGTTTTTTTTGCATCAATGGTAACGTCAATATATCCAGCATAAGGAACATTTCTTAAAGCATATATACTATAAGTAATAACCGCTTTATCTCTATAATTAAACGAAGTTGTAAACTTCGCTTCCTTCATATTTAAGGTTTGTTTCCAATTAGTACTATTTGCTTCTGATACTTTTTCTCCATCAATTTCAATTTCAAGATTTCCAAAATTCATACCTAATAGAATTTTGCTTACACCTAACGGTGACTCTTTATCAAACACATTATTTAATATAATTTGTTCTACTTCTAAAAGTTTTACAGATGGTAATATTCCTATTCTCCCATTTGCAACTACAACTCCAGTGTAATCATTGCTATTAGAAGTTGAAATATTCCAACCATCATTTTGTGCATAAATTGATGTGCTAACTATTAATATAAGTGAAAATAGTATATTTTTCATATTGTGATTATTTATAATTTTTTATTTAAGTACTTTGTATTTCAATTTAATTAAAATCTCATTTTAAACATCAGAATTTTCAACCAATGGTATTATTTCTAAATGTCTAATTTCACCTCCAGTTGTTCCTGCTTGTATAGCATAATAGAAAACTACAAATAAATATACCATAATTGAATAACCAAGTAAATTGGAGAATGATTTTTTTTTCCAATTTGCCCATAAGCCAACTATTGAAAAAGCGCCTAAAAGATACAGAAAAAACAAGAAAATAAGTGCTGTTTTTTCATGAGTTATTATGGAAATTTTATTTACGCCTTTAATTCCTTCAATTAATGGTTTAGATCCTTCACCCGTTTGAAAGGTTACAAACCCAAATAGAGCCGCTAAAATAAATATAAGATATGCTATTCTTTTAGCAATATCAGATTTAAATAAAAATCCGAAAAGCATCACGATAAAACCAATAATTACAAATGTTATTGATAAATGGTTAAGCAATAAATGTAAATGCGCGTTATTCATTATATTAAATTAAAAGTGTTATTTTAATAGTGTTGCAAATTAATTACAATCACATTGGATTTTACTTTCTATTTTTTGATTCAAATTCATATCAATTAACCTTTCTGTTCTTAACTCAACGCATTTTTTACAATTAGAAAACAAACCTAAATCCCAAACATCGGCAAATACTCTACCAGCGTTAAGTGCAATACCATATTCTATAACTGTTTCTAAAGAATGAATATTTGGTGGGCTAAAATCACCCGTTTCTTGCAGTAATTCCATAGCTCCATTACCACCTCTAACAGGAATAACTGAACAACATTCAACACCAACTTCAAAAGCAAAATCTATTGATTTTTGTGCCCAAAAAATTCCTTCCTCTTCCGTTAAAAATGGAGGGCGAAGCAAAATAAAAGCTCTTGAAGAAATTCCATTTTCAGAAAGAAAATCAACTGCTGTTTTAAAATCGTTGAGATTCATTTGTTTATTCAGCTTAAAAAGAACTTTCGTATTTACAGTTTCTAAACCAATTGCAACCTGTAATTTAGGTTTTAACAAATTTTTAAATCGAAGACACTTTTCATTGATAAATTTCGGATGACTTTCTACAACAACTGTCTCAAAATCTTTAATTAAATCTGCTATTGGTTCATAATCTTCTTCAGGAATAGCCTTCCCATCAAAAAAATTTCCGCTATTATAAAGTTTTAGGTTTTTAACCTGTGGCATTTGTGATAAAGCCCATTTTAGTTGATTTGGAATAGCCCCAATTGGAATCGATTTATTGGTTGTATTCTTCCATAAATCACACATTAAACATTTAAAAGGACATTCCTGATTGGTTAAAAAAATAGTTGCTACGTCCTCAATTTTTCCCAAGGATTGCCGCTCTTTTTCTACCAACCAAGCATATGGTTTTTGTGAATCAACAATATTTTTGATTCCACGATTAGAAACTATCCATTTATTAGATATAATTGGGTTTTTATTCTCACTCATATTTTGACAGAAACTCTTTTCTGTAATCCAATTCTTTAATTGGAAATAATTTTTTAAAATCATCCATTGAAGTTACCCCATGCTGAAAACGTCTTTTTTCAAAAACAGGCATATCCATTCCAGTCACAGCTTTTACACCTGCAGCTACAATATCTCCTTTTAAATCGTATAGTTTTTTATGATCCCAATTGGTCATTTCTATATAAGGAATTCCTTCCGAAATTTCAATAACATTTGGCAATGTATATGGGCTAAATGTTTCAAAATCTAATACATCTGCTGGCGAATAGGTTCTCATATAACCTCTGCTTAATCCTCCAGAATAAGTTAAGGAATGTTTGATAGACTCAACTCCCCAACCTTCGTGATACAACATTAAATTATTAAGTACGCTTCTAATAGTTAATTCGGGATTATCTTCTATCGGATAATCTTTTAAATTTTCATCACCACCATCTCCGTCTAAAATATATTTCCATTCAGGATAACGAGATTTAATTCCTTTTAAAAGTGCCAAATTCATTGTAGCAGATTGAATATCTAGTGGTTTATAATCTTCAACAACATTTATAGCTTCTTTCCAATCTAATGCTGAATGATCTAATTCTATAGGCTCTAAAAATAATTCAAGATTCAGGTCTTTTAAGAACTTTTTAGCTTGGGCTAAATCTTCCCCTCCTCCTTCAATTGAAAGTGTAAATGCCTTTAATCTTGATGGGCTTTCGCCAAGTTCTAAAAGTGCATGATAGGTAAGTAAAAACACTGAGCCACTATCAATTCCGGCTGAGAAAGTTACTCCAATTGGTCCTGATGTTGCTCTATATTGAAGCCACTTTTTAATTTCTTTATAAACTGCATTTATGTAATCTGCACCAATTTGATTTGCGCTATTTGGTGCATATTTATTTCGTTGTGGTGTAAAAAATCGTGTATAAATTGGATTGGGATCTGGACAACCTAATAATTCAATTCTTGTAATATAATGTGCCGGCACCATTCTGGTATAAGAAGGATGAAACTGATCTTCCATACCTTCTTTTTTTAAATAATCGAATATTACATCAATGCGCTCAGCAATCACCAATTGAGGTCCAACTGCACGTTTTGCTATAAAATAACGCATTGGTCTACCTAAAGATCGAGCCATTTGAATTGTTTTCCCTTCTACAGAAACAAGAGAAAATTGACCATCAATTTTTCGCACTGCCTCTACATCACCCGATTTAACTACATTTACAGCTTCTTCATGCGTCATATTATAAATGACATTTTTTTCAGGATTTGTTAGATCCACTACTTTACTAACATACATACTATTCATGTTCATTATTTTTTTTAATTATATTTTTTCGTTATAATTCCAGCCAATTTTAAAAGATAAATTATTTATTCTATTTTTTTACAAATCCTTTTCCTTCTAAAATTATTACATATTGGTTGGTTTTAATGTTCTTATAAATTTCTTTATTGCCATTAGTCCAATTTATTTCTATGGAATCAATTATCTTATTTTTACCAAGGCCTATATGAAGTCTTTGATCATTGTTTGAAAGATAACTTGTTGCCCATTGATTAACAAACACTTGCTTTTTTCCACCAGAGGTAACCACTACTGTAGCTCCAATTGTTGAACTAGGTCCATTTTTACCTTTTAACGTTAGCCCAAGCCATTGATTGCCATTATCTCCACTATTTTTAAGCAATGAAGGAACTCCTAGCTTGTCTAGATGTGATATAACAATATCTAAAAATCCGTCATTATTATAATCCAATATTGCTAAACCTCTCCCAGAACGTTTTGTTAAAAAATAAGAACCATGTTTTTGTCCTATATTCTTAAAATTCCCTTTTCCATCATTTTCCATTAATAATGGATATTGTAAAATAAGCTTTTCAGCGGTTCCGTTTGCTGCAACCAAATCGAGATCTCCATCATTATCAAAATCAAATAATGCAGCTCCCCATCCTCCTTTTCCCAACATTGCAGCTGCTACACCACTTTTAACTGTAACATCTTCATACAAACCATTTCCCTTATTTAAGTACAGAGCGCCATGATCAAGATCAGAAACAAGAATATCAATTAAGCCATCTCCATTTATATCCCCAATTGTTGGATGCATTGAACCAGTTCCTATTCCTTTATTATTTGCAGCAACTCCACTTTGAATAGCTACATCTTTAAATCCATCCTTTTCTTTTTTAAATAAGAAATTTAACTGATGATCATTTGCTTGAAAAATATCTAAGTCTCCATCATTATCGAAATCAAATATTGATAATCCCATACATTTCGACTGTGGAAATAACAGGTTATTCTTACTTGTAACATCTAAAAATTTTCCGTTAGATTGTTGTTCATAAAGAAAGGAAGCCTGTCCATCATATTCTGCAGGGCTTGGCATCATATCTGGTGATGATGGTGTAAAATAACTTGGGTTGAACGCCATAAAATTACCAACCATTACATCCAATTTGCCATCTTTATTATAATCCCAAAAGGATGCTCCAATACTCCACTTTGTAAATCCATTTAATTTATCTGGACCGCTCAAATTTAAGGATGTTGTTATGTCACTAAATGTTCCATTTCCATTATTATGGTAGAAAACATTTTTGCCAAAATTTAACACATACAAATCTTGAAATCCGTCATTATCTAAATCAATGGCACTTGCAGCCATACCCCAATAATTTCCTTCAACTCTGGCTTTTTTAGTAACATTTGTAAATGTGCCATTCCCGTTATTTTTATACAGTTCGTTATGAAAGTTTTTATATATTTTACCTTTTGAATCTGAAATTCCTTCCAAATAGCGTCCGTTCAAAAGATAAATATCCATAAATCCATCATTATTATAATCAAAAATAGTTATGCCTGAACCACTACTTTCAAGAATATTTTGATAACTGTTATCACCAAAAGTATATCTAAAATTAATACCTGCTTTTTGGGTTACGTCTGTAAACATAATTTTCTGTCCGTAAGCAGTGCTGAAAAAAATAAAAAAAATAAAAACTGTATTTCTAAATTTCATAATTAGTTTAATTTTTTAAGAACATTACGATAATCATCAGACGTAATAATTCTAGTATTATATTCTTTATTGTATTTTTGAAGTTCTTTCGTGCTAGGATATACGTCCATTTTAGTTGGCGGATAACTGCTCATTCCGTGAAATGGAAGTGGTAAAACGGTACTTCCTAAAGCTGTATTAATATCACCATCTTTAACCCAACCTACGCTATGAATAAGAAAATCTCTCTTCCATCCTTTTTTCAAGGGTGGTAACATGTTGGCATTAAATTTTAATGTAGTTTCATCGCCTCCATTGGAAATAATGTATTTGTTATCCGATTCCAAAAGCAGCGGCAATACATCTCCATATCGTGTGTAATTACCAATCAAATCTCGCCATTTTTTATTTTTGTCAACGTTGTAATAATCAAACCAATGAGGACCGTAACGACCTCCTTTTTTATATGTTTGAGAAAATCCTCTATAATGAATATTTGCATAGGTGGGATTTAAAACTGTTGTTTCTATGGATGCATTTGGATTGCTATTTGAGAAAAATACATAGTCCCAATAAATTTCCATATTGGTTTGAATTCTTATTCTATGGTCATTAGATAAAAATTTCCCTGAAAGATTTGCAATTACGGTTTTATCTTTCCCCATTGGAAATCCTAAATTTTCAATAACTGTTTCCCACTCTCCTTTTTTATTTTTAACTTGTATTGAAGGTTGAATTAGTTTAAAATTATCAGATTGAGAAAGCGCTACATTAATACTTGCATCTGTTGGGAATATCCATCCGTTTAGAAATAGGTAAAGTTCTTTACTTTTTCCAACTTCTCCTGGATCAATAATTAAATCATGTAACTCGGTTGTTCCTTGATATTTCCATGGCTTAAAGTTTGAAATGTATTTGTCATCTTTTTTTGTTATTAATGAAAGTACATCATTTCCAAAGTCATCTTTTGCAGAAATAGGTTCAATTTTTTTCTCAACCTGATAGATATCCATTCCTGGAAAAGGTGGTGGAGAGAATTGTTCTGGAACAAAAACATCAATATTTTCAGGATGATCTACTGCTATCAATTGTATTTTATCCATATAAATAGTTTCCCAAAGTTCAGATGTTAATTGTAATATATATTCACCATTTTTAGGTTTTAAAAGTTCGCCTGGTATTTTAATATAATCATCGGAAGCATTCGCGAATGCATGCATGGTATTTCCGCCCATGATACCAAGAGGCATCCCAAGTGCACTTCTCCAAGTTATGTCTTTTACAAACTCAAATTTATTGCCGTTCCATCCATAAATAAAAGGACAAGAGCCCTTTAATGTTTGAGCCTCTATTAAAGCTTGATCCGCTTCAGGTAAAAATATATTTTGAGGCACACCATTAGTCCAAGTTATTCTAATAATATCAGCTCTCGTTCTATTTCCAAGACCAAAATAGACATTAGGACTAGTAACAATCATAGTTTGGTAAAGATCCCCAGATCTAACCTCCACTTTTGAGCCAATTCCAAAATAATTGTTTTTGGCGCTTCCTGTCCTTAAACCAACAAGTTTCATGCTTAAATAATGATTGTTATTTCCTCCGTCATTTCGTAAAAGTGAAATTCCGCCATTCAATTTTGCTATCACTAAATCTAAATCACCATCATCATTATAATCGAAAAGTTTAATTTGCTTTCCAGATTTTAATGTTTCGGGTAATAAGTGAGATACATTTTTAAATTTTTCAGATCCTTCATTGTGGTATAGAAAAACTCCTTGACCTCCTTTTTGTTTAGATTCACCAACAATAATTATGTCCAATAATCCATCGTTATCAAAATCAAAAAATTTAGAGTCGAAAACTTTTACATTAATTAATTTATCAAAAAAATTATTTGTCCCTTTTATTAGTTCAAATTTAGCATTTCCTAGGTTTTTATATAATTCAGAAGTTTCACCAGTACTTGATGTTATAAACACATCTAAAAATCCATCGTTATTAAAATCTCCAACAGCCAATGAACTGGAACCTCTAGTCTCTTTTAATCCTGTATTTTTTGTTATATCTCTAAAAATTCCTTGGCGTTGATTAGAATATAAAACGTTCTTAGTGTTTTCATTTGCAACTAAAAGATCAATATCTCCATCATCATCAAAATCTCCAAATGTGGCATTACTACAATTAGTCCCTGTCCCAAATAATCCCATTTTGTTAGTATTATCTGTAAAGGTGCCATCACCATTATTTTGAAAAACAACATTAGAATTTAGTTTTGATACGAATAAATCAAGATCTCCATCGTGGTCAAAATCTACAAATAAACTCTTTTTCCCTCCTTTTGAATTTTCGAGTTTAGCTTTTTTTGTAACATTTTCGAAAATGCCTTTTCCAACATTTTTATACAATAAATCGCCTTCTTCTCTTGTAATAAAAAGATCCAAAAAACCATCGTTGTCATAGTCCGCAAAAATTGCTGACGATTCATTTCCTGTAAATTTAAGTCCAACTTCTTTTGAAACATCTTTAAAGCGTGCCATATCATTATTAAAAAGGTAATGCTGAAATGTTTTAGTTGTTGGATTAAAACTTCCTACATAAATATCTATTTCTCCGTCTCCATCGTAATCTGCAATTTCAATAAAAGTAGAATTTTTGTATTCTAAAAATTTACCTTCTTCAAATGTTGGTACAATATCTAAACCCGCAGATGCTGTTATATCTGTAAATTTTATTGCCTCAATAATAGATTTAGAACTGCTTAATTCTGTTGAAGAATCTTGTTTATCAAAAGTAATTAGTGGGAAACCAATAAGTGAACCTCCTGGCCCCTTCAAATCCATAATTCCATTTTGATAAGGAAAGGAAACTTTTAAATAATTATGAAAAATCATAAATTGCGTTAGCGCGTTTTCTTCATCCTTTTTTTTCAATAAAGACATTGTTTTGTCAAAGTACGGAATTGCTTCCTTCGGAAATTCAGGAAACTGTTTTTGTATAATTTCTAATTGTGCTAAGGCATTATCTGTTTCTCCATTCTTAATGTAAATTTCAGTTATATTAAGTTGCGGAACTATGTTTCCAGCTGCCTTTTCGACCAATAATTTTAAATAATCGAAACGCTTTTTTTGAGATTCATTATTAAATTCAAGTGTATAAAATTCAGTAAGTTCGTAGAGAATTTTTATATGATCTGGTGCAAACTTTAATGCATTTATTAACGTATTTATTGCTTTTTCATTTTTGCTGTCCATTTTATAGACTGTTGCTAAGAGCAACATTAAATCCGCATCTTTTACGTCTATTTCAATTGCCTTAAAAAGTTGTTTTTCGGCATCTTTATAGTTACCCATTCTTAAATAAGTAAGTCCTAAATTGGCATATCCTAATTTTTCATTAGGTGCCATTTCTATTACTTTTAAAAACTCTTTTTCTGCGTCTTCTAATTTAAACTCTTCTAAATATGCCAACCCCAAGGTTTGTGAGGTCATTAATTCAACGGCCTTTCCTTTATCCTCTTTTTCAGAATTTTTACAGCTTGATAAAGCTACTATAAAAAGTGTTAAAACAAATAAATTTAATATGTTCTTCATAATTCCAAATTTAAGAAATAATAGTAAATCAAATCTATTGGTGTTATTTTATAGTAACAGGAATCCCGTTTTTTATTTTTACAAGTCCTACTTTTCCTTTACGATTGCCTTTATTATCGAACTGAATAGTACCTGTAACACCATTATATTGAATAGTTGATAATTCTTTCTGAAGGTTTTCTTTAATATATGACGATTTTTTAATTGCTTCAATAATCATATTTACACTATCAAAGGAATATGCAGCTACTGCATTTGGAACAATCCTATATTTTTTTTGATAATCCCTTCTAAAAACGAAGCCGTCTGAATCCATCCAATTGCCGTAATTTGCTATAATAAGATTTTCATAATTTACCAAATTTATATTATTGAA
This sequence comes from Lutibacter sp., assembly GCF_030692605.1. Classification (GTDB taxonomy): domain Bacteria; phylum Bacteroidota; class Bacteroidia; order Flavobacteriales; family Flavobacteriaceae; genus Lutibacter. Next base: position 42,108 of record NZ_JAUYUD010000111.1, on the reverse strand, counting down.
TTCATCTTCTCCCATAAGAGACAACGTTCCAAAAACTTGTTGCTTCATTTTTTTTTGCTTCATTTCAAGAAAAAATTTTGTTGAATTAGCAGGCTGTCCAAAAAAGATAACACCTTGAATAGATTCCTTATTTAACCTCTTTATAATTTCGATGAAATCTTTATTCGAATCTTTATAAAACAACTGCAAAGGGGTATTGGTCTTTATCTTTTCTGTTTCTCTTAAAAAACTTTGTAATCCTAATTTTGAATCATAACCTAAATCTGATATAGTAGAAATTTTAGTAATTCTTCTGTTGTTATAAATTTCGTCCACTAATGCTTTTGCTTGTTGATTATCATTAGGAACACAACTAAAATACCAAGGAACGAAAGCCTGAGATAGGGTTGGATCACTGGCCCATGCTGATAAAAAAACGATACGCGTTTTTGAAATTACTTGTTCTACCAAATGTGCATTTCTACCATTATGAGAGCCTATAATTGCCCATACTTTTTCGTTAAAAATAAGATCTACTGCCTGTTTTGAACCTATTCCCCAAGCGCCATCCATAGACCTAACAACTAATTGAAATTGAAGTCCATTTTTTCTTTCTTTTTCATTTGCTTTTTCTATTGCTAATTCAGCAGCGTTTTTGGCAAATAATGATTTCTCATCACTTATTAGCATTCCAATTTTTATTATTTTAACTTCTTTTGAAACGTTTTTTTGCGAAAAAATATTTTGAATAAAGAAAAATAAAATGGCTATTATAAAAAAATGTGTTCTTATCATAAAATTTCTCGACCAACGGCACTTGCTATTTTTCTCATATCACTCATTAAATTTGTAAATTCTTCAAGATCAAGAGATTGACTCCCATCGCACAATGCTATTTCTGGTTTAAAATGAACTTCAAGTATTAAACCGTCTGTACCAACGGCAACCGCTGCTTTTGATAAATCTGGCACCATCCATCTCAATCCAGTGCCGTGGCTTGGGTCTACAATTACCGGTAAATGACTTAAATGTTTTAACATTGGCACAGCGCTTAAATCTAGTGTGTTTCTAGTGGTAGTTTCAAAGGTTCTAATTCCTCTTTCACAAAGAACAACCTGATTGTTACCTTGATAAAGAATGTATTCTGCAGCATTTAAAAACTCTTCGATAGTCGCCATTAAACCCCGTTTTAATAAAACCGGTTTGCCACATTTTCCAGCTTCTTTTAACAGTGGGAAATTTTGCATATTTCTTGAGCCAATCTGAATCATATCGGCATACGAAGCTACTAATTCTAACTGTCTAGTATCCATAACTTCGGTTACTATTGGTAAACCCGTTTCTTTGCTAATTTGACTTAAAAGTTTTAACCCATCTTCGCCCATTCCTTGAAAACTATATGGAGACGATCTTGGTTTAAAAGCTCCACCTCTTAATATTTTTGCGCCACTTTTTTTAACCGATCTAGCTGTTTCAAAAAGTTGTTCTTCACTTTCAACAGCACAAGGGCCTCCAATCACAATAACTTCAGATCCTCCAAATACAACATTTCCCACTTTTACAAGTGATGTTTTTTGTTCTTTTTTAAGACTCACTAAAGTTGGAATTATAATTTTTGAAATAGTTAAATTATTACAAGATTTAGCTTCCATATCCATATATTCTATTTTAGTTTTTAGCACCCTTTATTTTAGTGCCAACATTTTCATTTGCATCATTTAGTATAAAAGTAAATTTCCCGTTTTTAACTTTCGCAAGCCAAATATCACCAATATCATTCCAAGTGGCATCAAAAACTATTTTACCTGTTATCCCTTGATAATTTTGAAAAGTTTTAAGATCGAGCAAATAATCTCGAATTAAAACTCTGTTAAGTCCTCCTTTATTAATAGCTTCAATTAAAATTTTCATTCCATCATAGGCATGTGCAGAAAAAGCATCGGGTTGTTGTTTAAAACGCTTAAAATAATTGATTTGAAATTCTTTTAACTTAGGGTTATTAGCCTCAGGGTTATATGGAGAAGTAGAAACAATTCCTTCCGCAAACGGTCCAGCAATTTCAAGAAATTCTTTAGAAACTATTCTATCTGAACAATAAATTGGTTGTTTTAAGCCCATTGAACGAATTTGTTTTATAATAAGTGCCGATTCTTTAGCATTTCCCCATATTAGAATGGCTTCAGGTGTTAGCTGCTTAATGCTTTCTAATTGCATTTTAAAATCGGTTTCACCGGTGTCAAATCGTTCTTCAATCCTAATTGGATGCCCCATTCGTTTTGCAATTCCATAAAATTCGCCCACACCAACTCTTCCGTATCTTCCACTATTTCTCATAACAGCAACACGTTTGTGTTTCATTTTTTCAAAAATATATGCACCTATAGCATAACCGCTTTGTCTATCATCACTTATTACACGAAGGGTCCAAGGAATATTAGTTTCAGTATATGTTGGATCTGGATTTCCGGTACAAACCATTGGTATTTCCAATTTTAAAGCTGCTCTTAACGCTACATGAGATACAATATCATCTATTGAACCTAAAAAAGCCCATACTTTTTCATCGTCCATTTTTACAACTTCATTTGCTGCAGCTCCCCATAGTCCAGCATCATTATGTACCATTAATTTATAAGGAAGACCCTTATATCCTCCTTTTTTATTGGCCTCTTCAATAGCTAACATTGTTCCTTGTAACATTTGTTTTCCTAAAGAAACTATTGCAGAACCTTCCAAAGGTCCGAGGAAACCTATGCGAACTTCTTTTAAATCTTTTGGAGGAAGTTTTTCTCTTCCTGCTCCGCTAAATTGAATGGGATCAATAAAATGATATTTATAAGCCTTCTCAAAATTATTATATGGGAACAACCTATCAGGTGTATTGCCATACATTTTACTTTTATTTTGTGCAATCAAATTAGAAACCGATAGTAACAGCATGCATAAAATGATAGCCAAATTTAGAATATAAGGTTTCATAATTACGTTTTATTTTGATTTACAAATAGCATAAACTTCTATTTCAACAAGAAGGGTTTCCCAACATAATCGTGCTTGAATTCCTGTACTTGCAGGTAAAGGATTTAAGTTTAGCCATTGAAAAAATGTAGTACGAATTTTATTGAATTCTTCATAATCTCGTTCAATATCTCTCAAGTAGTTTGATGTCCTAACCACATCGTGCCACGACATATCTTCTGCCTCTAAAAGATTTGTAATATTCCGATAGGTTCTCCAAAGTTGTGCTTTAAAATCACCAATATGTTCTGGCTTTCCTTCTTCATTAACACTAGCTGTTCCAGATATTAACAACACCTTATAATCACCTAAATCTAAACGCAAAGCTCTTGAAAATGAAGATGGTTTTTGGTAGTCATAGGCCTCATTTATAATATGCGGTGCATGAACAACATGTTTTTCTATTGCTGGTCTTCCAATATGTATATCAGGGTAAACTGAATCTATTATTTTATTTGTATCAGATAAGATTCCTAATTTTTTCATTTCAATTTTTTCGCCATCAGTTAATTTAGATAAATCTATTAACACTTTTTTAGTATCACATGCTATTGCATTTTCCATAATTTCTATTATTTATATTGAATTTTTATTATTATTTAATTTTGCTTTATTTTTACTTTTTCAACCATACTTCAACTTATAAATCTACTGTTTCAATAGTTCTCCTCGGCTAATACCCTTTGATGTTGCCACCCAAATTATATCATCTTTAACATCAACTCCAATAATAAAACTATGTGAAATTGAAGATGAACTTGCTGTTTCTGTTATTTTCTCCTCCTTTGTTATAAAAACTTTTCCTTTAGAATTATTATCATTTCTTTTATAAGTAACCCAGTTTGTGCCATCGGTAGTACTCAATCCTTTATCTGTACAAAGAAAAACAACTCCTCTATATGCTTTTAAACTATTTATAAAATTGCTAGCTAAACCACTATCATGGTCAAAATAACCTTTCCATTTTACACCATCGTACCTACTTAGCCCAAAATAGGTTGATACCCACAAAAATCCATTTGACCATGATGTTCCTGTAGTAATATCATGTACAATCCCATCATCAGGAAAAAGGTCTATTTCCATATTACCATCGGGGTCATGATAATCTCTAAATGTTCTTGTTTTTTTTGTGTATTCTATAACACCTCCACCCCAAGCAGCAATAAAAATTTTACCATCTCCTTTACTAATACCATACGTCCAAGGTTCGTGCATTGGTGCATTTTTTTCGGTAAAAATTTGCCATTTTTTGGTATAGGTATCATACGCTCCAGCTCCACCTCCTGTGGCAACCCAAACATCTTTACCATCACAAACAACTGAATAAACCAAATCATTTGGCATACCACTATTAAGTTGTGTAAAATTTTCAAATTTACCAGCAGACCATCTTGATAAACCTCCTAAAGTTCCTAACCAAACATCACCCGTTAATTCGCTTACATCTATCGATATAACACCATTGTGAGCCAAACCATCTTCTTTGGTATAGGTTTTCCATTTCTTGTTTTCATAAACAGCTAAACCTCCGTGAGTTCCTACCAAAATTCGTTCTCCATCTATACGTACGCAATACGTTTTATCATCGGGAAGTCCATTTTCTGAAGTAAAACTTTCCCAATTTCCGAAAATTGGCATTGATTCGAAATTCTTTTCAAGATCCTTTTTGTTGTCAGCAACAGAAAAAGTCGTGTTATTTTCATTTACTTCATTTTTTACCAAATTATTGCTTGATTTTAGGTTATTAATCAAAAAATATCCAGCTCCTAAAAAAACAATAGTAAAAATAAAAATTATCAGGTATTTAAATGTTTTTTTTGTCATAATCATTTGAATTATTTAGATTTATAATGTGTTAATTGTGAATTTTTTGAATCATCTTTATTATATTTTGGTGCTCTTATTGATTTTAAATAATCAACCAATTCGTTTAATTCTATTTTTGATAAATCGTTAACTACACCATGTTTTTCATCTGTGCCATAAACTGTCCATATTTCTTCTAATGTTTTAGCCCGTCCATCGTGTAAATATGGTGGAGAAGCATCAATATTAATTAAATGTGGTGTGTCAAAAAGTGTTGAGTCATCAGATGTTCCTAAAGTGCTCACATCTGCTAACTTTAAGTTTGTGAAATAGGGAGCTGGATGACACGTCACACAGCGATTATTTTTTGGAATTAATGTGCCAAAATTATTCTTAGATCTTTCAAAAATTGCTTTACCTCTAAGCTGTGAATCGGTATGTTCTCCGGTTGGATTGTAAATTAAATTTGGAGGGTTTTTTATCCCAGTTCTAATATAAGCAACTAGCGCATCTAAATCGCTGTGACTAAACGCTTCTGTTCTTGTAAGAAAAGTTGAAAAACGTATTCCGTCTTGTTTATAAATACTATGATTTGTTCCTGTCCATTTATAAGGGCCTGTTTCGCTTATGTCGCGTAACGTCATTGTGTTTGTTAAATTTCGCCCCATACCAGCTCCTCCCATGTTATAAATAAGTCCATCTTCATGCGTATCTGGATGACATGTATAACATGCATATTGGTTTTGAAAAGTATGGCTCGCATTATTAAACAGGATACGTCCTCTTCGTGCTACAGTAATTTTTTTTGGCCCCTGCAAATCAATTGAATTTATAATCTCATAAGTTGCCGTATTAATCACTAATATTCTATCTTGAAGTTGTTCTGCAATAAATAATTTTTTACCATCAGCCGAAAGTGCTAAACCTTTTGGGTTTGCTCCTGTTTTTATTCTTTTCACAACATACTTACTACTTATTCCCAAATTATTCGAGTATTTTTTTAATAATTCAGGTGATGCTTTTGAAATTATCGCACGAACTGAATCAATACTTATTACTGAAATTACATCAACTCCTGAACTTGAAACAAATGCCTTTTTACCATCAGGAGTAATTACAATATCAAAAGGATCAGAATAAAATGAATTTGGTTCATCAATTAAGAACTGAACTACATTTCCTTCTCCTTTTTGGTCAATAATTCCAATACCATGATTCATCATCCAGCCTTGTTCAACTTGAATAGAAGGAATGTTATTTTTAGGTCTAATTAGCGTTGTAATTGCAAAGTCTCCCGAAGGTGTATATGCAATATTTTCAAGCATATATGCCGATTTAACATTTATCTTTTTTATTACAGATTGTTTGTTGATGTCAATTAGGGTAATATCGGATGAAATCAGTTCTCCGTAATTATCTATATTAGCTCGTCTTGCTGAAACTAGCAGATTCTTACCATTTGGTTCTATGGCAATTCCTGTTGGATTACTACCAGTAATTAATCTTTTAACCTCAATTTTTTTCGTCAGATCAATTACTGATAGATCGGAGCTAAAGGTATTTACAACATATAAAAAATTCCCATCAGGACTTAATGAAAGTTCTGCCGGACCATTACCCGTTTTTAATTTAAATAGTTCCTTTGATAATTTTAAATCTATAACAGACACAGAATCTTCCCACTGATTACTTACATAAGCAAATTGTTCATTTTTACTTAAAATTACACTATGCGGATGCTCTCCAACTTTAATTTTATTTAAAACTCTATTGTTTTCGGTATCTAAAATCATTAATAAGTCTGCATCTTGAGCAATAACATAAACTTTTTTGCTATCTTTTGAAACCACTAAATTAAAAGGAGAATAATAATCTTCGTTAATAAATTTTGTGATAAAACCATCATTTTGGTTGTATAAATGACAAGAAGTACATGATAAGGGATGGTCTTTAACAGCCGTTTCATAATTTACATGCGCTCTAGCCAACTGACGAACAGGGGAATAAATTATCAAAATAGCGATAAAAATTACACCAAAAATCATTAAAAAACTATACTTTTTCATACTTCTTAAAAGTCAACTTTAATCTGGTTATTTTCTTTTTTCTGAACAAAAATTGAAATTGGTTCCTTTCTTACCGCAAGTGGTTGTACATTCTCAGGTGATTGCTCCTTATCTTCGTGGCAACCAATACAACCTCTTCGTTCGTTTGGGCGTAAATATATCCAACCGCTTGGTCCTTTTACAATATTTCCGTTCTTATCAAGGGTTTTAATCCTAAATGGTGTATTAGCTGGAACTTTAATATAAAAAGAACCATCTTCTTCAACATCGATAACCTCTCTGTAATTCTTCATCCCTTCAATCTCCACTTTTTCAGCAATTGCAATAGACTGCTTATTCGCGATATCCTTTATATCTAAAAAATTGATGTTTTGAGAAACTAAAAGCCCGGTTTCATTTTTTAAAATAATCTCGCTTGGTAGCTTTTTTGGTCTTTCCTTTTTCAAAACAACTACCGCTTGTACCAAATTGTTTTTTTCATCTTTATAGATTTTATTTCCAAGTAATTTAGTGACCGGATTAAATTCATAAAGAGCAAACGTTTCCTTAGATGAAGTACGATAAGTCACAATAAATTTTTCATGTGTAATTGGATAAACCGAATTAAAATATCCCGAAATACCAGATGATAAATTTTCATAACTATGAAAAGGCCTGTTATAATTTATTGAAACAATACTTCCTTTGTTTTCACTATCAGATTCTATAAAAACAATTTTTTCTTCAGATGTTTCGATTCCAGAACTTACAATAGTTGCATTAAATTCACTTTTATAAAACAATTCTTCTTTTGTTCCATCGGGTCTTAAAACCACAAATATTGGCGCTTGATTTTCAGGGTAAATTTGACTCGAAATAGTTAATATTCTTCCATCCCTTAAAATTGATGAACCAAATTTTTGATTTGGGTTATATGTAATTTGCATTAAATCTGTACCATCTAATTTACAGGTAAAAAGAGCATAAAAATTGTCTTCAACATTTGTTGTTTTTCTTTTGCTAAATACCACTGTCCCGTTAGGTAAATAAGCTGGATCAAAACAATTTTCTGAAGAATTTGTTATTCCATTAATTTTTAAATTAGTTAAATTCATTTCCCAAATCTGCCAAACATCATTCTTATTTTTTTGACCAGAAAAAACCATTGATTCTCCATCAAAAGAAATAGAAGGAGCGCAAGCAGAGAAGAATTCTTCAGTCAGAATTTGAGCAAATCCACTTTGTTTTTCAGCATTAAAAGCTACAATTTTTGCATTTGAAAAATAGTTTAAATAATTTTGTATGTTTAAGCTGTTGCTTTCATGATTTTCAGCTAATTGTGTGCAAATAATTGTCCCTTCTTTTAAGCTATTATCACAAGATGAAAACACAAAAACAAACCCTATACATACTATAAGAATGAAAAATTTATTTAATCTATTAGGTATCATGTATTTATATTGGCTCTTTAATTGTTAAAATTTGATTAATCTTTACGTTTTTTAATAATTGTATTTTTCCGGAAGGCCATTTAATTTCAATACTTTCAACTGTTAGGTTCTTATTCAATCCGATGTGAACTCTTGGGTCATTTTGTGAAAGATAACCACTTGTACTAATTTTTTGCATTATGTAATTTTTTCCGCCACTTACAATTTTAATTCTAGATCCTATTCCATCTCTATTACTAGATTGACCAACTAAATTTAATGTTATCCAATTATTTAGATTCCCTTTGTTATTTCTTAAAAATTTTGCTTTATTATCTAAATTTGTAATAAAAATATCAATATCTCCATCATTGTCATAATCACCCATACATGCACCACGACCAACATTTTCTTCTTTAAAATAGCTTCCTCTTTCAACCGAAACATCACTGAATTTTCCATCTCCTAAATTTTCAAAAAGTTGATCTTCTTGCCCATATCGGTGTTTTAATTCTCCATTTGTTTTAAAAATATCTGCATCTCCGTCGTTGTCATAATCTAAAAATGAAGAAGACCAACCAATAAATTGACCAGCAGCTATCGAAATACCTGAAGCATATGAATTATCCTTAAAAACACCTTTTCCTAAATTTTCATATAGCGAACAATAATTGTCATCTGAAATAAACATATCTAACAATCCATCTTGATTGTAATCTGAAAAATCTATTGCCATACTAACTGTGGCCTCACCTGCTTGGCTAAATGCAGTACCTGACATTACACCTCTATCTGTAAATCCTTTACCTGCATTATTATGCCATAAATAATTAACTGTGTGATCATTAGCAACATAAATATCCATAAAACCATCATCGTCATAATCAGCCGCACCAACTCCCATTGCTCTTCCATCAATATCTACAATACCCATTTGTTTGGTAACATTTTTAAAAGATCCATCTCCGTTATTATGGTACAAAATATCTGGTTGACTGTTATAAGCAAGTGGTCCTGGAAAACCATCTGGAGCGTAGAAGTATTTATAATCGGGATTAAATTCTAGGTAATTTCCAACATATAAATCTAAAAGCCCATCATTGTCATAATCAAACCAAACTGCACCAACGCTACATTCGTTTTTTCCACCTCCAATTTTTGCGTTTTTAGTTACATTTTCAAATGTGCCATTTCCGTTGTTTTTGAACAAAGCGTTAATCCCATAATTACTGATAAAAATATCGGGATAACCATCATTATTATAATCACCAATTGTAGATCCTAAACTATACATTGGAATGTTTAACTTAGCTTTTTCAGTTACATCTTCGAAAGTGCCATTCTTCAAATTACGATAGAGTCTATTTACAGGTAAATTATCTGGTTTATCACCATCGCTAAATCCTTCAATCCAAGTGCCACTGCACATAAAAATATCTATAAAACCATCTTGATCAAAGTCAAGAAAGGCAGTCCCTCCGCCAACAGATTCGATAATATTATCCATCTCTTTAGAACCTATTGAATGAATAAAATTTAATCCAATTGACTGACCAATTTCTTGAAAGAATTCATTATTTGAATCTGGAACCGAAAGATTTAAATTTTCAGATGATGAAGCTGATTTATTACTAAAATTACATCCTAAAAACCCAGATGAAATTATTAAAATAAAAATAAATATTTTAATTTTACTCTTGTTATTAATACCCTTTTTTATAGAATACATTTGTTGTTATTTTTTCTATATTTTAGACAAATTTTTAACAATTTTAATTAAGTAGTGAAACAAAAATAAGAGAAAAAAATTCAAGAGGCTTGTTAAAATAAGGTTTTTAATGAGTATTAATAAGACATTAACCCTTCATTAATCTTTCATTATATTTTGAATGAAATTATTGAGAAAAAGGAGATAAAAATATAAAATTACTCCTTCAAAATTACCACAAATAAGTAGTTTTATGTTTTTATAATGTGGAATTTTAAAATCAAATTTACCTCAAGGTTCTTATTTATATCACTATAAATTCACAAGATTTTCATCATTTACAAAACCTTCATTTATTTATTTTTTATGATGAAAATAATATTGAGATATCCCTGTTAATTTGTGCTTTTATATATTCAAAATTACACAAAACAGGAAATTTGTGTCTTACTCAATAAAAAATATTTCATTCTTCAATTGGAATAAATATTTCAGCCCTCCATTCCAATTCATTTCCACCCATATATGGATTATTGTAAAAAATTTCTAGAGGCATATTCGTTAATTTAATATTATTTCTAAGAGCATGATCATAAACTGAAAACCATGCCCTGTCAGAAGTTCTATAATTTCCAAAATAGGTCGTGTTCAGTGCTTTTTTGGCAGTTATTTGTTTGAAAAATACCATTGGATGCTTTGGCAAATAGTTCATTTTTTCAACTGGAAAACAATAATTAAATTTAATATTTTTATTTACAATATCCCATGAAGTAACCTCAATAAATGGATTTCCAACCATTTTAATATTATTCTCGTTTAAAAAAACCATAACAGTACTGTTATTAGCAATCATTTCTTGAGCTTTGCCTTCTAAAGTACTTTCAACATTTACATAAGCACAAAAAATTTCAGGAATTTCGGATATTCCTCTAAATTTTACCTTGTGTTTATCTAGATGTTGTTCTAATCCACTTTTAAAACTAACAACTTTATTAATTGCAAATTGTTTTATTCCATTAGAAGTAAAAGGCAACATTATTCTATTAAGAATTGAATTTTTAGCATCAATAACTCCAACGGTCACTTTTGTTATTGAATCGTTAATCCCTTCAAAATCCCAATTGAAAACAATGGTGCTATCTTTGATTTTAAATTCTTGTTTTATGTTCGAAAACGCAATTTCTTTAATTATTTTTGACTCTATTAAATCAGATTTTATTAAATTTTCATTCCATTCTAATGCCCCATGAAAAATAGTTCCAGGTGAAGTTTTTTCTTTAAATGTAACTATATAATCATATTTTTTAACAAACAAATACCAAAGTATTAAAAGTGAAAATAGCAATACAATACCTAAAATTATTTTTTTCTTCATACTAGTCTAAACTTTTTTTATTTTTATAATACTTCACAAAAATATCCATTTGAAATTCAAAAACCGTATATTTTTCGGTTAAAATTATCAATTAAAAAACAAACAATAAATTGAAAATTGTACAATTTTGTCTAACTTTAACATTTATTTATTTATTTAAAATTTTTATTTATATTCGGCTGATAATCTATCGATTACGATTAAATTAAAATTTTAAAGTGTATTGTTTATTATTTAAAATTGACAAATAATTTATTAAATTGAATAAGAGAAATATATACATCCTCATATTTATAATTTCCATAGTTGGTTTAGGAATTATTCAATATCGTTATCTTAAAATTGGATTGAATTTAGCTGAAGCTCGTTTTAATGAAAATTTAGGGCAGTCTGCAAAAAAAATAAAATTTGATTTAACATCTCAAAACGATCTTACATTTCTTTTAGGCAAAGCAATTACCAACGATAGTACTTATTTTAAATCTAATATAGATAGTGTAAGAGATGCGTCCAGTTATTTTTTAAAAGATTTTATCGCATCCAGCTTGTTAGAAAACGGTATAAAAACAGATTTTTCTTATAAATTATTTGCACGAGATACGGCTCTATTTATCTATTCTTCAAATTACAATTCTGAAGTAAAAAAGGCTAAAAGATATCCCCTTCAACTTAATGGATATTTACCAAATTTAGTTGGCAAAACGTTAATTTTAGAATTGCAATTTAATAATATTAATGGCTATTTTTTGTATCAATTAAATAGTCTTTACATACCGAGTCTGCTTTTTTTAATTGCTATTATTTTAATTGTTATTTGGGTTTTAAGATCATTTTACTGGCAACAAAGCAATATTACAATGACCAATGAATTTATCAACAACCTTACTCACGAGTTAAAAACTCCTGTTTCTTCTATTAGCCTAGCTGTTAAAATACTTCAACAGCAAGACAATGAAGAAAACAACGTTTTACTTGAAATAATTAAAAGCCAAAATGAGCGACTTAAAGTTCATATTGATGATGTTCTAAAACTAGCCAGTTTAGATAAAAAAAATATATTTAAATTAACTCTTACTGATTATTTCCCACATCTAAAAAAACTTTGTGAGGAGTTTTTTTTGTTCTCAAAAATAGAAAACATTCAATTTAATTATACCTTAAAAGATGAAAAGTTACTAATACTTTGTGAACCTAAACATTTGAGTAACGCCATTAATAATATATTGGACAATGCAAAAAAATATAACAAAAACACACCCAAATTAATAAATTTAAATGCAGAAATTAAAAATAAAAAACTAGTTATTTCCGTTGAAGATAATGGCATTGGAATTGCTAAAAAAGATCAGCACCGTATTTTTAATAAATATTTCAGAGTTTCTTCTGGAGATTTATATACTGTAAAAGGCTATGGGCTTGGTTTAAGTTATGTGAAAAAAATTATTAAACTTCATAAAGGCAGTATAGAAATACATAGCTCTCTTAAATTTGGAACCATTATAACGTTTAAATTACCTCAAATTAATCAATAAATTATGACTGAATATAGATTACTTCTTGTTGAAGATGATGACTCTTTAGGTTATTTATTAAGTGAATATCTAAAACTTAAAAAATTTTCAGTTACCTGGGTAAAGAATGGAATTAACGCATTGGAAATTCTAAGAGAAAAAAAGTTTGATTTATGTTTGTTAGATGTTATGATGCCAGATATGGATGGGTTTTCATTAGCAAAAAAAATGAAGGAAAACAACATTAGAATTCCATTTCTTTTTCTAACAGCACGGTCACTGAAAATAGATGTATTAAAAGGATATTCATTAGGTGCTGTTGAATTTATAAAAAAACCAATTGATGAAGAAGAGTTAGTAGTAAGGCTAAATAGCTTATTAGGAATATTAACTAAAGACACCAAAGAAAGAAACGATTTTTACGAAATTGGAAATTATATTTATTGTTCCATAAGTTATGAATTACAATTTCAAAATGAAAAAAGACAGCTTACTATTAGGGAAGGTGATTTATTGCTATATTTATTGAAAAATAAAAATCATACATGCACACATAGCAATATTTTGAATACTTTTTGGAAAAAAGATGATTACTTTAATAGAAAAAGTCTCAATGTATTTATTACCCGTTTAAGAAAGTATTTAGCAAAAGATGAATCTATAAAAATTGAAAATATCCATAATCAAGGATTTAAATTAATTGCTCCTTAAAAAATTGATAATTAAAATTATATGGTGGGTGCATTCTAAACCAAATAATATTAAATAAAAAAGTAGGCAAATTGCCTACTTTTTTATTTAATATTATTTGGAATTAATTATAAATTAATATCCAGGATTTTGTACCATATTAGGATTTGTTGTACCAGGTAATGGAATTGGATTCAACAAATATTTTTTATCAGAAACATACGGTTTTAAAGCTCTTACCTGTAAGAAAGTTCCAAAACGAATCATATCATTTCTTCTCCATCCTTCCCACCAAAGTTCTCTTGCGCGAACTATATTTAAATCTGCTGTTGAAGCAACAACGGTTGCACTTTCATTAGGTAAAGTTCTTACCAATGCTTGTGCACCTGCATTATCCCCTTTTCTAGACATTGCTTCTGCTTTCATTAATAAAGCATCTGCATATCGTGCAACTACATAATCGTTATCAGCATTATCACCACCAGTATAATCAGGTACATATTTAACACCCCTAACTCCAGCGGTTTCTAAAGTATTACCTCCAGTAATTAATGTAAGTGCTTTTGTAAAAACCAAATTTTGATTAAGTCTATCTTTTAAAGCTGGTCCTACACCAGGTCCTCCTGGTCCATATTGCTGTCCAATATGAAACCCAACATTGTATCCACTATTCGCTGTAACAGATGGCACCATCGTTTTTATACGAACATCATTTGGGTTAAATTTATCATAATATTCACCCAATGTTGTAAAACCATTCCATCCTGATGGAGTTTGATTGTAATGTTGACCCATAAACCATCTAGAACGAATATTTCCTGAAGATGATCCTCCAATGTTTTGAGATACAAAAATTAACTCAGAAGATGTTTCAGAGTTCTTTGGAATAAAGTTATCCCAATAATTAGCTGCTAAAGTTTTACCAGTTATAGCATTAACATTAGAAATTACTTTATCCATTTTTGCAGCATCAAAAGTTGGGCTAGCTGCATCTCCTGCAAATACCCCATAATTAAGGTACAATTTGGCCAATAACCAATATGCAGCATTTTTGTTAGCTTTAGTTGGATTAATCGACGAAGGTAAAGCTGCTATAATTGATTCCAATTCAGCAATAACCCAATCAGTTGCATCTTTTCTCGTATAAACAAGCGCATCAGCGTTGGTATCACTTCCAATTTCTCTATAAGCAGCAGAGCCATAAAGATCAATAACGTGATAATAGTGTAGTGCTCTTAAAAACTTTGCTTCAGCAACTTGACCAGCTGTAGCAGTAGTTGAACCAATAACCAAATTGGCTGCGTTTATTAAACTATACAAGTCATTATATGTGTCTTTGTTAAATCCATGATTTGGATCCATTGTATGCGTATGTATTTTTCTCCACGCACCTGCATCGTCCCAGTCACCACCTCTAGTAGGTCCAACCATTCCGTCTCCAGCCATTTCATCCAAAGCCATTAAACGAGCTTGATCTTGATAAGCACCTCTCATAGCGGTATAAGCACTATTTAATAAGGTCGACGCATCTTCGCTAGAAACAGCGTAAGCACTAGCAGCGGATTCTAGTTCAACACCATCATACACCTTTTCTTCAAGGTTTGTACAAGCTGTAAACAAAATACCACTAAGGCATACTGTAAATATATATTTTGTTATTTTCATCTTTTTTTAATTTTAAAATTTAACGTTTAATCCAAAAGTGAATGATTTACTGTTAGGGTATCCTAAATAATCAATTCCTGCAGAAGGTACACCATTTGAGTTATATTTTGCAACAGATACTTCAGGATCAAATCCAGAGTAATCAGTAAATGTCAATAAATTTGATCCATTAAAAAATACGCGTAAACTATTAATATATTTGTAGTTTGCTGTATCAAAAGTATAGCCAATACCAAGCTCGCCTAATCTAAGGAAATCTCCTTTTTCAAGATATAACGATGATGGAGTAGCAACGTCACTAGCAGATTGTCCACTATTAACATAACTTATCGGCATATTTCTACCACCATTAAATGCACTCATATAAAAATATGCGTTAGCCGTATTATTATAAATATAGTGACCATATTGACCATACCAAGAAGTTGTGAAATCAAGTTTTTTGTATCTTAAACTTGTATTGAAACCAATATTAAAGTCTGGTAAACCTGATTTACCTGATAATACTTTTTCAGGAGCATCTGATAAATCTGTTATAGAACCATCGTTTCTAATATATTGAGACAACCCATTTGAATCAAAACCTGCCCATTCTTTAAGATAATAAGTAAATAAAGGTTCTCCTTCTTTAATTATTTGAGATTGAGCATTAGATAATCCTTGTCCATGTAAGTTCCCTGTGAATTCAATACGTTTGAAATTTTTCATTTCATTTTTTAAGAATGACATATTAGTACCAACAGAGAAATCTAAATCCTCAGAATCTATTACATCATAATTTACAGAGAATTCAAAACCTAAATTTTCCAAAGAACCATCCAAGTTAATAAATCTTCTAATTGACGCACCAGGTACTCCACCGGCTGGATCTGTAGGGAAAATTAAATCTTTGGTATCTTTTAGGAAGAAATCTAACGATCCTGTAACTTTATTATCTAAAACTGAATAATCTATCCCTGCACCATAAGAAGTGGTGGTTTCCCATTTCAACTTATTGTTTACGTTTGTTGTTGGGCTAAATCCACCATTATTGTATTGACCTACAAATAATGCAGAATTGTTGTCAAATTCTTGATTACCAGTGATTCCATAATTAACTCTTAGTTTTAAGTTATTCAAGTTTCCATCACCATTTTCAATAAATTTATATGCAGCTCCTATTGCTGGGAACGTGCCATATTTTTCGTCAGCACCTGGTCTTGTAGAACCATCTATTCTTAAAGAAGCCGTTACCAATAATTTATCATTAATTACAGATTCAAATCTTCCGAAGAATGATTGTAACTCATTTCTTGATCTAAATGAAGAAGTTCTAGTTTCAGTTGCCAATCCACCTTCAATATTATCAATTAAATTTGTTTGAGCTGGATTAAAATCTCTTGCTGATACGTAAAATCCTTCTACATTATAATCATAATAAGAATATCCTAATAACGCTTTGTATGAAAAATTATCAGATACCGTTTTATTGTAGGTGAAATAGTTTTCAAAAGTTTTATTAAATCTTGTCATAGCATTCATTGCAGCAAATCCGCCTAAATTATCATCTCCATTTGGGTTATTTCTATTGTAGTATCCTTGTAATTGGAATGTTGGCAGTAAAGCACTTGCTCTTTCAGATGTTGAATAGTCAACCCCAATAATCATATTAAAAGATAAATTATCAGATAATTTAACGGTTGGTGCAACACTTGCTAAAACTCTAGTTGTACTTGTTTTGTCAGTATAAGAATTTAAATAATCTTCAGGATTTAAATAGGTATCAGATACAACATTAATTGTTCCATTTGAATTACGTAATTCTCTTGTAGGATTCCAGTATAAACCAACACCTACAATATTACCAATAAAACCAGCATTATCTGTAGTGTTTTCAGCTTGATCTTCTATTTGAGATACAGAAACTTTTGTGTTTAGTGTTATTAACTCATCAAAAGCAGTTGTTTTATTGTCAAAATTTAGTGAATAACGTTGTAGGCCTGTATTTTTAACAATACCTTCAACATCTTGTACCCCTAAAGAGAGTCTATTTTGATTACCACCATTTCCGAAAGTTGCTCCCAAACTATAGTTTGTAGAAATTCCTGTTTGTAATAAAGTTTCTTTCCAATCGTAGCTTCTTCCACCAAAATCTTGACTTAAACCTAACTCAGAAACTTTAGAAGCGTACTGATCGCCGGTCATCATGTCAATATCACCTCTTAAACTTGCAAAACTGATATTACTATTAAAATCGTATTGTGCTGCTCCAGATTTACCACCTTTAGTAGTAATAATTACAACTCCATTTGCACCTCTAGAGCCATAAATAGCAGTTGAAGATGCATCTTTTAAAATAGTAATAGATTCAATATCGTCTTGATTAATAAAGTTAAGTGCACTTTTAGCAGAAGATGATCCAACACCACCAATGTCTGCACCACCTGCAGAAACACCACCACCAGCTAACGGAATACCATCAACAACAATTAAAGGCTCATTTCCTCCACGAATAGATGAATTTCCACGAATTCTAATATTTAAACCACCTCCTGGCTCACCATTAGTTTGTGAAACTTGCACCCCTGCAACTTTACCTCTTAAGGCTGAACCAGGATTAATAGAACTTACCGCAGTAAGATCCTTAGCGCTAATTGCATTAACAGCACCTGTTGCATCTTTTTTGGTAGTAGTACCATATCCTACAACAACTACTTCATCTAATTTATTAGCATCTTCTAGTAAAACTACATTAATTCTAGTTTGACCTCCAACGGTAACTTGTTTGGTAGAAAAACCAACAAAGCTAAATGATAACACTGCATTCGCAGGTACACCTTCTAATGAATAGTTCCCATCAAAATCAGATTGAGTTCCTTTAGAAGTTCCAACAATTATGATGTTAACACCTGGTAAGGGAACTCCATTTGCGTCCTTAACATTCCCTTGTACAGATGTTTGTTGTTCCGGAGCTAAATTTTCAGAATTTAAGCCCGTTGAATTCGATAAAATACTTGAATAACTATTTGAAAATGTTAAAACAAGTAAAATAATGGAAAGGCACATTTTTAAACCCCAATAAATAGGATTGCCTTTTCGAGAATTATTAGTAATGATTTTTTTCATATTTAATATGGTTATTTATTGATTAATTTTGGTAAATCACTTTGCGAATTTTAATATTTAAATATCATTTATCACAAAGATGATCGGTGATTTTTTAATAATTTTTTTATGTAATCATACGCAAAAATGATTTTAGATTTTATTTAAGTTTAACAATTTAATTTACTACTATTTACAATTATCATTTAATTAATAAATTTAACACTATTAACCTTTCATTAACTTTTTATTATTACCGAAAACGTTTTCGGATAATCGAAAACGTTTTCGATAGTGTTAAAATAATCATGAATTTAACAATAAGTAACTATAGATAATAACAAGATTCTATTCAGAACCATTATTTGTAGGCTTTAAATAATAAGTAGAATCATCTGGTCTAAAAGCTCTGGCAAACCAAAATGGTCTTCGTTCTCCATTTGGACCTGGTGCAGGACGAGTCATTGATAACCATTCCTTATAAATCTCATGTGATTTATTGGTGTCAACAAAAATATCCCCATAGTTTTCACCTTCCTTCGGTTTTTCTATTCGAACACGTTGATGCCAAGTATGCATTCCACTTATTGGATCAGGATGCACAGCGTGTGTAATATTTTGATGAACACCGCCGTCTTTCCAAAATATACGTTTAGAATCTTTATCGCTAGATTCAAATGGTTTTATACCTGAAATGGTGTTCATTCTCCAAGCTCCTTTGCCATCACTTTCAATATTTACAGTATTTGTTGCCCAACGATTTCCTGTTTGATCCTGTGGTCTTCTCCAACGTCCAATATGATGTGAACAAGCAACAACACCCGGTTTCATACTTTGTGTAACCCAAACTTTATCTATAAAATAACCGATATCTGTATTTAATTTTACCAAATCTCCTGTTTGGAATCCCCATTTTTTAGCATCGTCTGGATGCATCCAAATTGGATTTCTATTGGAAATTTCTACCAGCCATTTTGCATTCCCAGAACGAGAATGAATTAACGTTGGCAATCTAAATGTTGGAACCAATACATATTCTCCTTTTGATTTATCTAAAACATCATTATGTATATGGCTTTTAATATAAGTAGGTGTTGCGTATTCTGGCCATTTCCAATCCACCATGGTTTGAGAGTAAAACTCATTTTTACGAGATGGTGTAGGGAAACCAACGCAAGGATTTCCATTTATCATAACACCAATTCCTTTACCATCTTTTGAAATTACATCATTCTTTGGGTCAACTATTGAACCTTTTAATTGTTCCTCAGTCAACAGTTTTTCATTCATTTTATAAGACTCTCCTTTTTCAATTTCATACGCACCATATTTTTTCATGTATTCTAATGCGGCAAATTGTCCAGTAAACCCATCTGTTTTTGCAACCTCATTTAAGCCTTTAACTCTTTCAAAAATATATTGATAATACTCATCAATGGTTATTTTTTCTCCTAGTCTATATGGCGATTCAAATGTTTTACGAATTCCCATACTTCCATCAGGGTCAATTCTCCATGATAATTCAATAAAAAATTCATCTTCTTCCCATACTTCACCCGGATTGGCTTCATACGTCAATTTCACTGGTTTTCCATTTCTTCGAGCAGCTTCTCTTAATACAGGCTGACGAAAAGCAACCCATGTACCGCCGTGTGTAGCGTAACTATTGATATCGTGACGCTCAGACGCTAATCCCATTGGTAATACAAAATCTGCAAAAAATGCCGTTTCATTCCAAGTTGGAGTTAATGCAGCATGCATTCCAAATTTAGTTTCATCTGTTAACATTTCCATCCAAGTAAATCCATCAGGATAAGTCCAAACCGGATTAAATACTCGTGAAAAATACATGTCCAATTTACCTCTTCCTTCTTTTAAGAAATGTGGCAATAACTGACTCATTTCAAAGAATGCCAACGGATATTCTTTTGGAAAATGCAATTCATTCCATTTTTTCTGAGGTGCTGGCGGATTTGGTTGGGTTGGTTTGAATTTATTCCAAGAATTTGGAGATGTTCCGCCTTTAGCACCAACTGCTCCAGTTAATACTGTTAAGAAATGTAAACAACGTGCAACTGCCCAACCACCAAGATTTGAAGCGCCTGCTGCACGCCAGTTATGAGATGCAAAACGTTCACCTGCTTCACCAATTTTACGTGCAATTTCAATAATCATATCAGCTTTTACACCTGATTCTTTTTCAGCATATTCTGGAGTAAATTCTTTGTACTCGGCAATCATTGAAGCAATATAGTTTTCAAAAGTTATTTCTTTATCTGAATGTCTTGCTTTTAAGTATTCTTGCCAGTTCGTCCAATTTTCTAAATATGCTCTATTGTACAATCCTTCTTCTAAAATGATTAAAGCTATTGCCAATAAAACAGCAGCTTCAGTTCCTGGATACGATGGTAACCAATAATCTGACATACTAGCTGTGTTGGATAAACGAGGATCCATTGTTGCCAATTTTGCTCCTTTCATTTTTCCTTCAATAATACGTTGTGCATGTGGATTGAAATAGTGACCCGATTCTAAATGTGCAGAAATTAATAATATAAATTTTGCTTCGGCGTGATCTGGTGATGGTCTGTCATATCCATACCATAAATTATATCCAAAACGAGCTCCTGAAGAGCAAATATTTGTATGTGAATTATGACCATCTATTCCCCAACCCTGTAAAATCCAGTTCATAAAATTTTCGTTACCCGGTCTTCCAACATGGTATGCAATTTCATTATGACGATCCTCTAAAATTGCCTTTCTAATTCGGGTTGCAATTGTATCCAATGCATCATCCCAAGAAACACGTTCCCACTCTCCATCTCCACGTTTTCCTTTTCTCTTTAAAGGAAATAAAATTCTATCTGGATCTGTAACTTGATTAATTGTTGCTGGTCCTTTCGCACAGTTTCTTCCTCTACTTCCTGGGTGATACGGATTCCCTTCAAACTTTTTAACTTCTTGGGTTTCTTTATCAATAAACGCTGTTAAACCACAAGCACTTTCACAATTAAAACATGTTGTAGGTACAATTTGATAGGTTTTTTTCTCTTTTTTTGGCCAAACTTTTGGATTGTACTCAACCCAGTTATCCCACTTTTCTGGTGGTGGAAAATTCTCATACATCTTAGCAACCTCTTCATCAGTAAATTGGCGCATATCTTTATCAAATTCTTGATAACCTTCTTTATGCAGATTTGGAATAATTCCTAATTTTTCTGCTATATTTTCTATAAACGATGGTTTTTTATATCCCATGACTTTTTGATTTACGATTGTTGAATTACGATTTACGGTTTTGATTATTTTAAATTGATACTGTGTTTTTCAATTCATAAATCTAAAATCGTACATCTTAAATTTTTAAGCGAGCGGCACTCGCTGTGGTGCTTCCACCCAAATCTTTTCAGTTATTAAAATTCCTATTAATACACATACTCCTGAAACAACAGTTAATATTCCTCCATTTCCAAAAAACAACAATACTAATGGAATAATGTTACCAATAAATACAGTTCCCATCCAAAACAGATTTTTATATCTTCCTTTGGTAATCATTTTAACTACAGTTTTTGCAGCTGTTGTAGGATGTGTAATTGTTAATTCAGTAACCAATGTAAATAAATTAACAACTAGTGCAATAATCATTGTATTTTTTAAAATACCCATCCAATCTTCATTTCCAAAAATTAAACCAGCTACTATAAAAATTGCAACTCCAGCCATTACGCTATGAACTAACATATGCAATGGTAACGTTGGGCTTTGCCAAAAATCTCGACCTTTTGCTTGCGCAAATAAGAAGGCTGTATAAATAGCTAGTAATACTGCAAAAACCGCTGTAATCCATAATAAAATGTTTTCTCCAGCTTTTACTTCGAAGAATGTCATAACTCCCCAAACAGTTACTAACAATCCGAAAACGGTTATGGTATAACCCCCTTTTACCAACCAAGAATTCCATTGAGGACGTAATAGAACGTTTAAAAAACGATCTGGTCTGTCTAAATCCATCACTAAGAATAATCCTGTTAAAGCTAAGAATGTTAATGAAATTCCTGCCGACCATAATTTAGCGGTTGGTGAAACTTCATAACCTAACATTATTGCTAAAAATGGAATTAAAAATGCTCCCGCAGCAATTGCTTTTGTGAAAACATACGTTGAAACTTCCCAACCCCATAAAATACCTTTATCTGGTGTATCGTAAACTCTTCTAGCTTTTCCACTTAGAACATCAATATAATTTGGGTTTTCAGAATCTTTTCGTTGATACGCCGCTTGAATATCGTTATCTATAGTCATTTGTAATAAATCAACATCATTATTTGTATGCATCATTTTTTCAGCAGCTTTTGCAAAATGACCAACACCGCGTGCTTGTGAATTCCATAGCCAGTCACCCGATTTATCAGTAGCTTCAGGAACCAAAGAAGCATCATCTGCATCAATATAAAATAAATTAGGGTTCGTACCTTTTTCAGGTTTACGAACCTTAACTGCCTGACGCGCCAATAATTGAGAAATCTCCGTAGTTGGATTGTGCATATCGCCTGCAATAATTGCATGTTCTGGACAAACAGAAACGCAAGCTGGTTCTCTACCAACATCCACTCTATGTGCGCAATAATTACATTTTGCAGCCGTACTAGTATCCGGATCAATGTATAATGCATCATAAGGACACGCTTGCATACACGATTTACAACCTATACAACGGTTGTTATCAAAATCTACAATACCATCTTCACGTGTAAAAAGTGCCTCAACCGGACAAATTTCAACACAGGGAGCATCAGTACAATGGTTGCAGCGCATGACTGAAAAAATACGACGTGTATCTGGAAATTCTCCTTTTTCAACTTGTTTTACATAGGTTCTGTTAACCCCAACAGCAACATCGTGTTCTGATTTACAAGCAGTTGTACAAGCATGGCAGCCTATACATTTTCGGTTGTCAATTATAAAACCGTACTTCATATCTAAAAAATATATTTTTGAATTATAACAAAATTACCCATTGGGACAGGCATTAATGTGATTGAAATCACATATAATATTATTTAGAATTAATCTAAATTAAGAGTTCTTTTTTTAAGTCGATTTGGTTACATTTGTACCAATTTAATACTTAAAAATGAAAATATCAATTTTGTTTTTTGGAATAACTACAGATTTGGTTGGCTCGAATTCGCAATTATTTAGTTTAGAAGAAAATGCAACAGTTGAGCATCTTAAAAACGAATTAGTAAAGCAGTATCCAAATCTGAAAAATATTAATGACTATGCAATTGCCGTTAATGAAGAATATGCTTCAAGCAGTTTGAAATTAAGGGAAGGAGATGTGGTTGCAATTATTCCGCCGGTAAGTGGAGGCTAGTTTCTTAAATATTTTTTATCAATATAAAATGTGCCAAAAGGAACTATTGATGCTACAAGAACTATCCAAAAGGTTTTAGATTTCCATTCCAATTCATATTTTATAACAATGGCAAGCATAACATAGCCAACAAATAAAATTCCGTGCGGCATTCCAAGCATCTTAACATAGGTGTCATTTCCTGCCATATATTTTATTGGTACGGCAATAAATAACAATAATATATAGGACAACCCTTCTATTATACTAACCCATCTAAATGTTTTTTTCATAAATTTTAAATTTCAATAAGAGTGGGCAAAAGTACATTTTAAAATTGCATCTAATTAAATTATTTATTGCACCTAAAAACTTTATCAAAAAAAGGAATTAATTAACAGTCTTTTATTAATGAATTAATTTTTGAGCAATTAGCTTTGTCTAAAAATTAACAATAATGAAAAAGAGCATTATCCTGATTTTACTTTGCCTAACTTTTATAAAACTTTCTGCACAAATTAGAGGAAATGTTACCAACTCAAAAAATGAACCATTACCTTATGTAAGTGTTTATCTCGAAAAAACAACTATTGGAACTACCACAAATGAAGAAGGTTTATTTGAACTACCCATTTCAAAAATAGGAAAATACACTATTGTATTTCAATTTCTAGGATTTCAATCACTTAAAAAAACGATTGAAGTTAATTCATTTCCTTACAAAATAAGTATTCAGTTAGCAGAAGAAAGTATTCAATTAAATGAAGTTCTTATTAGTTCAAAAGAAAATCCCGCTAATAGAATTATTAGAAATACTATTAATAATAGAAAGCCCTATTTAGATAAAATTAATGCCTATACCAGCGATTTTTATTCCAAAGGAATTTTTAGAATTAAAAATGCACCTAAAAAAATATTGGGACGAGAAATTGGTGATTTAGGAGGTGGTTTAGACTCTACCAGAACCGGTGTTATTTATTTATCGGAAACTGTATCAAAAATAGCATTTAAGAAGCCAGATTTGTTTAAAGAGAATATTTTAGCTTCAAAAGTAAGTGGAAACAATAGTGGTTTTAGTTTTAACCAAGCTTCCGAAGTAAATTTTAACTTCTACAAAAACACAATTGATTTAGCCAACAACGTAATATCACCAATTGCATCTTACGCTTTTAATTATTATAACTATACCTTGCTCGGAACCTTTTATGAAGGTGAACATTTAATTAACAAAATTGAAGTATTACCAAAAAGGAAAACAGATAATTCATTTACTGGTATTTTATATATTGTTGAAAATGATTGGGCAATATATGGGTTAGATTTACATATTAATGGAGCACAACTAGGACAACCAATGATTGAAATTCTAAGTTTAAAACACAATTATACCTATCAAGAAAAAGAAAAATATTGGGCTTTAATTTCGCAATTAATAGGTTTTAAATATGGAATGTTCGGAATAAATATCGATGGGCAATTTAGTACATCATATAGCAATTATAATTTTAGTCCAAAATTTGAAGCAAAAGAATTTACAAATGAAATTTTACTTTTTTCTGAAAATTCAAATAAAAAAGACGCTATATTCTGGGAATCTGCCAGACCCATTATTTTAACTGAAGAAGAAGTAAACGACTATAAAATAAAGGACAGTATACAAATTCTTAAAAAATCAAAAAAATATTTAGATTCTATAGATCAAAAAAATAATAAATTTAAAATAGGAGCTCTTTTGTTCGGCTATTCTTATAAAAATTCACATAAAAATAGTAATCTAAATTTTTCATCTATTTTATCAAATATCAATTTTAACACCGTTCAAGGTTGGAATTCTGCAATAAAAATTTCTTATAATATGTATGACAAAGAAAAAGTATCTAACTTTTCTACATATGCAAATTTTAATTACGGACTTTCTGATGAAAAATTAAGAATTGACGGTAGTGCCAGCTATTTATTTAATGGTATTTCAAGGCCATACATACAAATTTTAGGAGGGGAAAAAATCAGTCAGTTTAATGAAAATGCTCCAATTTCTCCATTAATTAATTCGGTAAGCACTTTATATTTTGAAGAAAATTATGCCAAATTTTACGATAAAAATTTTGTTAAAGTGTTTTTTTCTGATGAGTTAACAAACGGTATTAGAATGGAAAGTTCATTGAGTTATGAAAAACGTTCTCCACTAGTAAATACAACCTATTATGTTTCATTGAACGATAAACAAAAAACCTACACTTCGAATGATCCTTTAAATGAAAACAACCACGGAATTCCTTCTTTTGAAAAACATTCTGTATATTCATTTCAAACCGCAGCTTCTATCCGATTTGGTCAAAAATATATTTCATATCCAAACAGAAAAATAAATACTTTTTCTTCTGAATTTCCTTCACTAACCTTATTTTACAATCAAAATTTTGCTTCAAGTAAAGAAAATTATAATTTTGGTGAAGTTGGCGCTCGAATTCAACAAAGTTTTGATATAGATAACAAAGGGCGTTTTAGGTATAATATAAAGACGGGAACTTTTTTTGAAGCTAACGACATTGCTTTTATTGACTACAAACATTTTAACGGAAATCAAACTCATGTAAATATGTCTTCAAATTATACCGATGCATTTAACTTAATGCCGTATTATAATTTTAGCACAAATAAATCGTATGCCGAATTTCATGCAGAACATAATTTTAATGGATATTTATTGAATAAAATTCCGCTACTAAATAAATTAGGGTTTGAATTAGTGATAGGCGCGCATTCCCTTTTAACAAAAGACAACAAGGCTTATTCCGAATTAACTATTGGCCTAAACAAATTAGGTTTTGGGAAATTGAGGTTCTTAAGACTTGATTATGTGAAATCATACTATAATGGAGTATCTCAAAACGGACTTGTTTTTGGATTGACATTTTAATATATAGTACTAAATATTTATGTATTTTTACGTTATTAAAATATGGCATTTACTTCAGTAAAAATAACAACAACACCTTTAAACCAACAAGATTGTTATCAATTTGTTGAAGACGCTTCTTGTGGCGGAATTGCATTATTTGTTGGAACTGTACGCAACTCGACCCAAGGTAAATCGGTTACTTTTTTAGATTTTAGTGCTTATGAACCTATGGCTTTAAAAGAAATGCAAAAAATTGCTGAAACTGCATTGGCCAAATATCCAATTTATAAAATTGCCATTCATCATGCTGTTGGAAAATTAAGAATTGGAGAAATTCCTGTTATTATTGCAGTTTCATCAGCGCATAGAAATGCTGCTTTTGAGGCTTGCCAATATGCAATTAACACGCTGAAAGAAACAGTACCTATTTGGAAAAAAGAACATTTTGAAGATGGCGAGGTTTGGGTAAATGCACACCCGTAACAATTGCTAATTGTAAATGATAATTAAGTTTAATACTTTTCTATTCCTTCAAATAAACTAAAAACATTTAATGAAGGAAATTTATCTTTTAATTTTAAGGTTACATCATAACTTGTAATTCCTTTTGGACAAACTATAACATAGTTTTTCTTAAAATCAGGAGTAAAGGTATTTACATCAAAATTTTTATATGGTATTTTTTGAGATACTTTAAAAGGTAGCAATGTATCTACATTATTTAAAACACTTACAACTTCAATATTTTTATCGTTGATTCTTTTTTTTAATTCTTCGGAAGAAATTAACAAAGAACTATCTTGAGTTGAACAATGAATATCTAAATAATTGGAATCTTTGAAAATAGTTGAAAAAATTAAAGATTTGTTTTTCTTTAACTTCATTTTAAACTGAGTGTTTTCAAGTACATTGTAAATCAACAATTGATTTGTAAGTAATTTACCAGTTTTTGTAATGAGTTTAATCACTTCATTTGCTTGTAAAAGAGCAATAATTCCAACAATTGGATTCATTGTTCCTGCTTCTTCGCAGTTAGGAATATCCGAAGCTATTTTTGGGAAAGCATCACGTAAATTACATGTATAATCTCCATCGCCATTTAACACATTAAATGTAGCCACATACCCATCAAATTTATATAATGAACCATATACCAATGGCTTTTTAGCCAGTACACACGCATCATTTATTAAATATTTAATTTGAAGATTATCTGTACCATCTACAACCACATCATAACTAGATATTAGTTCTAAAATAGAATTTTTATCTACTGCACAATTTGTAAAAGAAACCTTAACAAATGGGGTTCTTTTTTTCATTTCTTTTGCTAATATTTCAACTTTTGCCTTTTGAATGTCTTTTATTTTATAAAAAACTTGCCTGTGTAAATTAGAAACAGAAACCATATCAAAATCAACCAAATGAATTGTTCCAACACCACTAGTAGCCAAATAAATTGCAACAGGACTTCCTAAACCTCCACAACCAATAACCAAAACTTTGGCTTTTTGCAGCAATTCTTGTCCTTGCTCTCCAATTTCCGACAGCGTAGTTTGCCTCTTAAAATATTCCTTTTTATTTAGCTCCATTATCATTAATCTCTTTATGTGCATCTTTAAATTCTTCAGGCGTATTTATATTTCTAATTAAATTAGTATCAACCTCAATAATTTCAATATCAGAATTTATCAATACTTTTCTAGGGCAAGAATATCCTTGAGCTAAATAATTAAGTAACACTGTATAACTTTTTGGCTCCCAAATAGTAATTAATGGTTCCGGAAATTCATTATTTTTACCCTTAATTGCTGTTGCAATTTTGGAAGGATTTCTATGTTTTAGCAACATCTTAATTACTTCATCATTTACAAACGGCAAATCTGTTGCAATTACCAACCAAGCCACATCTGGATTTTTTTGAAAAGCTGAACAAATTGCGCCAAAAGGACCCAAACCAACAAATTTATCTGTTATTTTGAACTCAAAATTTATAACCTGATCTTCTCGAACCGACAAAAAAGTTTTTAATTGGTGCTTCTCTAATAAATCTACTGTTACATCACGCTGATTTTTACCATAAAAATTTAAAGTCCCTTTATCCGTTCCCATCCTAATACTTTTCCCACCTGCCAAAACCAACCCTTGAATTGGTGCAATTTTTTGTTTAATAATGTTCTCTATGTGTTTCGAAATTTTTTCAATTTCATCAATATGATAACAAATTAGGTTTTTAACATGTGGCATTTTTTCTTCAAAAAATGGAAACAAAACAGCATCATCAGTCAATTTTATAACAAATTCAATATTCTTTAATTGATCCATTCTTTTAAAAACTGAAGCCTCTTTATCTTTGTCTAAAATTAATATTTGCTTTGCTCCTTGATAATGATTGCCGTTAATTAAAAGCAAATCATGTTGAGAAAATTGAGTTCTTTGATTGAATTTGTTTACAAAAATTTTTACAGAAGTAACAGCTGTTCCATTTTCGTGAAAGGTATAAATATCAAGTAAATTTTTGACAACCGAATTATTATGAGAAGCATCAAAATAGGCAATTTTATATTTCAATAATTTATTTGAAATTTGCTGCACTAAATTGCTAATAACATCACATTTTGAACCAACTAAAGCAATTTCATTGGGTGCAAAATTGTCGTTATCCCGCAATTTTAGTTTGGCGTGTTTTTGATGTTTATCCATTTTTAATATCACTTTTACCTCCTGATTTTTTAACCAATTTTACTTCTTTAATAATCATTTTTTGAGAAATAGATTTACACATGTCATAGACTGTTAAGGCAGTAATAGTTGCACCCGTAAGCGCTTCCATTTCAACTCCAGTTTTCCCTTCGATAGAAACGGTACAAAATATTTCAATATGCTCATTATCAATAATTTCAATATCAATATCAACGCCGTTAATTAATAGAGGATGGCACATTGGGATTAATTCTGAAGTTTTTTTAACTGCTTGAATTCCAGCTATAATAGCCGTTTGAAAAACCGGTCCTTTTTTGGTAATTAATTCGTTATTATTAAAATTAGAAATAATATCAGAACCCAAAAACATGATAGCTTTTGCTGTTGCTTTACGTTTGGTGATTTCTTTATCACCAACATCAACCATTTTGGGTTGGTTTTTTTTATTGATATGAGAAAATTTATTTTCCATAAGTGAAAGATTGCTTCACTGCATTCGCAATGACGATTTATGAGCTTTAATTAAAAACTCCGATACGACAGTATCGAAAAAACTTCTCCATTTGTAAAATTACTGCAATCATCTGGCAATTCCAAAAAAGCATCGGCATCAACTAAATTAGTTAAATCTGCCGAACCTTTTCCAGTAATTGGGGTCGCAAACAATTTTCCCTCTTTTTGAGTTAATTTTACTTGTAAAAAATATGTTAAATCTGGTTTAAAATAATAATCTTCACTTAAAATTGCTTGGTTTTTATTTTCAAAACTTAAACCAACCGATTTATAATGCCACGGATAAAAATATTTTAAACAATTTACAAATGTCGACACTGGATTTCCTGGAAACGCAAACACTATTTTGTTTTCCTTTTTTCCAAACCAAAATGGTTTTCCTGGGCGTTGTTTTACTTGATGAAATAACTTTTCAACCCCTAAATTACTTAAAACTTCTGGAATAAAATCAAATTTCCCTTTTGAAACTGCACCGCTAAAAAGTAACACATCATATTCATTTATAAGGGCGCTTATTTTTGTTAAAAGCGAGTTCTTATCGTCAGCCATATGAGTTACTTCTGCTTTTATATTTAATCTTTCTAATAGCGATACCAAAGTAAAAACGTTACTTCTTCTAATTTGATGTTCTTCAGGTGTATCAGAAACTTCTACCAACTCGTTTCCTGTAGAAATAATCATTACTTTTGGTTGTTTGGCAACTTTTATAGTGGATTTACCAACAGTAGCAAATACTCCAATTTCAGCGGAAGAAATTAGAGTATTTGTTGGTATTAAAATATCCCCAACTTTTCTATCTAAACCCTTTAAATGAACATTTTGAAAATTTTTAACTTCATCTAAATTTACTCGAGCAATACCATTTTCAATAGTTAATAATTCATATTGAATAACAATATCTGTATTATTTGGCAACATTGCACCAGTCATAGCTTCTATACAATTTTCAGTATTTTGAAGTATTAATTGTTGACTTCCAGCAGCTTGTATACCTTCTATCTTAAACGCTCGAATTCCTTTATTAAAAGCTTCCGAAGATATGGCGATTCCATCCATACTTACTCGGTTAAAAGGTGGAAAATCACAATCTGCAACAATATCTTCTTTTAAAACTCTACCAACCGAATTTAAAAAATCAACCTCTTCAACTCCAAAATTAATAGCATTGTTTAAAATAATTTCAAGTGCCTCTTTAACTGTTGTCATATTTTAATTTGTATTAATTGCCTTAAAAAAGGCATTTAATTTTATTACATCTAAATTCCCATTTGTTCTAACGCCACTGCATAAATCTAGGCCATAAGGGTTAACTTCATCAATTGCTTTTTGTGCATTTAAAGCATTAATTCCACCTGCTAGAAAAACTGGAATTTGAACCAATTCAATAATCTTTTTGCTTATTTCCCAGTTATGAACTCTTCCAGTACCACCAAGTTCTTTAGTGCCTAAATTTGGATTTCCACTATCTAACAAAATTACATCCACATTTTTAGAAATTACAAGTGCTTCTTCTATTGTTTTTTCATCTAAAACATGTAAAACCTGAACAATTTTCACAGTTGGCAAGGCTTGTTTTAGATGAACATGAGTTCCTTCAGTTAAGATGTCTACTATTTGAATAGTTTTGGTATTTACTTTTGAATGATGTTCAATAATTTTATCGACGCTTGTTTCGCTTGTTAATAAAAAAGTATCTATATGGCCGGGAATATTTGCTGTAATTTTTGCAATTAAATCATCTGAAATAACGCCTGGTCCACTGGGCATATTACCAACCAACCCAATTGCTGTAGCGCCAGCTTTAATAGCTATTTCAGCCTCTTTAATACTGCTTATACAACAAATTTTAATGTGTGTGAATTTTGTTTTCAAACTCAAAATTATTAATTTTCAATTAAAATAATTATCCACCAATGGTAGACATACTCTCCGAAACATCATTCTTTCGAGCTGCTTCTGCAATAAAACCATTTTTTGGTTTACGATGCACTGTTGAAATAAACAATTCTTTGAGTTCATTGTCACTTGCCCCATTTCTTATAAAATCTCTCACATTAAAAACACCTCCATCAAATAAGCAATTTTTAAATAATCCGGTTGAAGTTATTCTAATTCTGTCGCAATCGTTGCAAATAGTGCGTGTGAACGCTGGTATTATTCCAAATGTTCCTTTGTAATTTGAAATTTTATAATTTTTTGAAGTGGATGATTTCTTCGATAAAACAGGTTCTATACTTGTATAATGATTCCTAATATGGTTGATAATTTTATTGAAATTCCATACTTCATCCATAGTTCGTTGTCCTTTACCATTGAAAGGCATTTCTTCAATAAAACGCACAGCAATATCCTTATTTTTTGAAAGCTCTATAAAATCAATAATCTCATCGGTATTAACTCCCGATTGAACTACAACATTTAATTTTAGTTTTAAAGGACTTTCCTCTAATTTTTCAAGAGTTTGGTAAACATCTTTAAATACATTTCTTCGTGTAATTTCATTAAATTTTTCTTCTTGAAGGCTATCAATACTTAAATTAATGGCATTTATTCCTAATTCAACTAACTTATCAATGTGATTTGAAATTAAGGCGCCGTTGGTAGTGATGTTGATTTCTTTCAATTTATTATTGAATGAAAGTGACTCTAAAAAGTTGACAAAATCTTTTCTTACAAAAGGTTCGCCTCCTGTAAGTCTAATTTTATTCACACCAAGTTCAGATAAAACGCGTGTGATCCGATACATTTCTTTATAAGTTAAAAGCTCTTTTCTATCAACTATATCAATACCTTGTGCTGGCATACAGTATTGGCAGCGCAGATTGCATCTATCAGTAACTGCTAAACGTAAGTAAGATATTTTTCTGCCAAATTTATCTGTAAGTCCCTTCATTTTCTTTTAACTCTTTTATTCATTCCCTTGCTTCTTCAAAAACAATTATCAAATATAATGTTTTTAGAAAAAGAAGCGTTACATTAAATCAATATAACAATCATTTAAAGCATCAGGAAGTTTTTGAGAACAACAATATTTTTTAAGTTGATTTACTAATTCTTCTTTATTTAAAACGATTATTTTTTTTTCTTTTACAGTTATTAAATTTTCAGCAATTAAATTTCTAAAGATACGAATCGTATTTTCAATTGAAACATTCGCAAAGGAGGCTATTTCTCTTCTTAAAGTACAATCGGATATTTCCAACCCATTTTCAGTAACTTCACCAAACTTTGATGCAATTAATAATAAAGCTTCAATAACACGCTCTTGAGCGGGAAATAAATCCAAATATCTTTGTCTTATTTCTTGATGATGAAGTTTTATGGCTAATGCATTAACAAATAATAGGCTAAGTTTACTGTTGTTTTTTAAAATTTGTTTTAAATTTTTAATATTTATAAAGTAGGCTTCTACATTTCCAAGAGCAACTGCACTTAACCAATAATGAGAGGTGTTTAAACTTGAAAAACCAACAAGTTCCCCTTTGGTGGCAAATCTAATTATTTTAGTTTTTTGATTTGCTTCGGTATGAAATATTTTAACTTTCCCTTTAAGTATAAAGTAAATACCTTGTACAGGTTTGTTTTCATCTGCAAGTAAAAATCCTTTTTCTAATTTTTCATAACTGATTAAATGTCTAGTTTCTTTATGGCTAGCAAGTAATTTTAAATTATACTTTAAACTTTTACTTATTTTTAATTTATCAACACTGTAATTAAGTTTAGATAAAATAGGCATAATTCTCCATTATTTTTTCAAATTTTAACAACCACTTGCTATTTTGAGTGTTTAAAAATAATTCAGGCATAGAAATTTCAATACTTCTTTCTTTTAAAACTAAAGTGCTTCTATTAAGGCAGCTTAATTTATTGTTTTCTGTTATATAAGACTCAGATTCAACAAAAACTGAAATTGCAGGATTTATATATTTTGTAATACTTGCTGACTCGCAAATTACTAAGCAAGAATCTCCATAAATTTTATAGACAACTAAAAAGGCATTCAAAAGATGGGCATCATCACATTCTATATAATAAGATGCAGTTGCCCCTGCTTTTAAATACCTTCCGCTGTCTTTTGGGGTGTGGTTTAATTCCTTCCAAATGGTAAAATGAGTTGTTTCATAAATTTTATGAAGTCCAAATTTATCACTTTCCTTATGTTTAAATTTTGAAATTTTAATGGAAATTATACAATGTTGTTTTGAAAATTGTGTTATTATAGATTCTCCTAAAAATGTTTTGCCAACATTTCTACCTGAACCACAAATACTAATTACATTGCTATAATTACTTAAATTATTCATTTAAGCTTTATTATTATAATTTACTATGAGAATCAATGTCTTTGGTCGCATTTTTAAATTCTTTCAAACCTTGACCTACTCCTTTCATTAATTCTGGTATTTTTTTACCACCGAAAAGCAATAAAACTACACCTAAAATTAGCACTATTTGTGGCACTCCCACCATTCCTAAAAAAATATTTAATGTATTCATAATTTTAATTATTTGATTTTTTTGAAAGAGCTGTCCTAAAACAGGACAGCTCCAACAAATTTAAATAAACTCTAAACTTTTACTAAATTAACCTTTGTGTCATAAAATGATACACTACCACCTACGTCATCAATTAAGCAAGTATTATTGCTACCTATTGATGGATCTATCCACATAGCTGCATTTGCCATAATTCCTTTTCCTCGTCTTTCATCACCAGCAACAACTTCTCCGTTAATTAACATGTCTGCAGTACCAGATGCCCAGTTGCCAAAACCTAAAGTAAATGAAATAACTCCTGGTCTAATTCCTTCTGTAGCAATTACTTTACCAATCATTTCTTTCTTGTTACCATGTTTTAAATCATAAACACCTTCTTTGTTGGTAGAACTCACAACTTTAACCATATCGCCTGTTTGCAGACCTAATCTTACGGCATCTTGATTGCTAATAACAATTCCATTTTCTGGTTCGATTGCTGTTAACCAATAAGCTCCATTTGTTCTCGATTTTGTTTGAGTTACCGTACGACAAGTGATTAAGGTAAATTCATAACCATCTGCTAACTTATCAACTGGTTTTCCATCGAATTGTGCAACGGGAACATATTTTGGATACCCATAATAATTTTTACCAGTTCCTGCATGTTTTTTACTTGCAGTTTTTTCTTGATAAAGATTTAACAACTTACCATACTTGTTGCTCAATTGTTTCCCATTAAGTGCTTTTGAATGCTCTTGGTAACGACCACCTCTGTTAAGCACATAAACTACTTGTGCCCAATTTTCTTTACCAACAATTGATTTCCAACGCTCCTCATCAAAAACAGATTTGTTTAAGTGCCTTCTTGCTTTAGAGAAAATTTCTTGTTCTGCTCTACTTGCCATTGGTACACCTCCATTTTCAGAAGTAGCTATATTAGCCACAGCTCTTAAGTAAAAATCTTCTGGCTTATTGATATGTAAACCACTCCCTAAGGCGTCTTTACCAAATGCTTTAAGTCCTAACTTTTCATTAATTCCCATGAAAAGAGATTCTAAACTGATTGGCATTTCTTCACCATAAACCTTAACGATTTCAGGGATTGGAGAAATAGCTGGCTGACGTACGTTTTCTACCTTGTAGATATTATTTGGGTGTGAACCTTGAAACTCCCATCTTTCCAAGTATGATAGATCTGGGAAGATATAATCTGAATACATAGAAGATGTTCCAACTAAAATATCACTTGTAAAGAATAGCGGTAATTTATTTACATCTGCTAAAATATCAATATTAGTATGACCCGCAGGTAGTGCGTACGTTGGTGCGCCCATGTACATAAATAATGCTTTAACAGGATATGGATATGCGTCACCTATACTCGGAATAATTTCTTGATACGTATCTGATGCTAATGGATACCAGTTACGTTTTGCTGGATAACCTTCAAAAATGGTTGTTTTGTCGTAATCTTTATCATGACGAATAGAACTAATACCAAAAGTTTTTAATTTTCCACTTTGTTTTTTGGCATCAAAAACCCCATCATTTCCACCATCATATTTATAAGTTGCACCTGCAGACATACCACCAGCCCAGTCAAAATTACCTAACAGCATATTAACAGCCATCCAATTTAATACATTGTAGAAACCGTTTGTGTGCTGTGCTGGACCTCTATGTAAATCAACAGCTGCATTTTTACCGTAGCTTGTTAATTCTGTAGCAACTTCTACAACGGCATCTTGAGGAACACCCGCAAGTGTACACCAATCTGCAAATGTTTGTTCATTAGCAGATTCTTTTAATAGCTGCATTCCTGATTTTACGCGTACATCTTTCCCATCTTTATCTTTGATCGTAGTATCTACAAATAAATCCCCAAAAACAGCTTCATCCTCATCATTAGGATCTACCCAAGTAGGTTTTCCATTTACCATTGCTACAAAGAAATCTTCTGTATAACTGATTTCTTTGTTCTTATCTTTAGGATCGTCAACAATTCTTTTTTCAGCATCTTTGATGCCTAAAGATGTGGCACGGACTAATTTTCCAGGACCTTTTTCAGTAATTTCAACTAATAAAGAAGCATTGGTCCAGCTAAGTTCTCCTGATTCTTTGGCAGCAGCTTTGTTGGCACATTTTAAGAATTTTGAATCATAACGGTTGTTTTCAATCATCCACTGCATAATAGCCAACGCTAAAGCAGAATCTTCTCCTGGTTTAATTGGTAGCCATGTAGCTGCTTTACTTGCTAATTTTGAGAAACGAGGATCTACCACGCCTATTTTAGTTTTACCGCTTTCCAAATTATTCATCAATCTAACTGAACGGTTTGTTGGACCATAGTTAGCTTCTAATAAATTTGCTCCTACAAATAAAATGTATTTTGCATTTTCAATATCTGCTTGCCAGTAGAATTTTTGACCTTCTGTAAATTTAGCACCTATGTATTGTTCACTAATAGCTTTACAGGTAAAATATAAGGAACCTTGACAAACGGTAGTGTGACCATGTAAATTTGTTGTTCCATATGCATCACCTAATCTTTGGAAAAAGTCTTTACGACCCCCTTTTAAACGACCCCATGAAATTACAAATTGATTGTTTTTTGGGCCTAAATCTGGATGATTTGGATCAATTAACTTATCAAGGTCTGCTGCATATTTGGTTTTGAAAGCTTCAACCAATTCTTTTTTCTTGGTTTTATCTTTTTCATTGTAAATACCATCTACATCTGCAGACATAGCAGTTGCAAGATCATTATCTTTCATTGCCATGATAGAACGTAAACCTTCTACATAACGGTTTTCTTCTCCTGGTACATGAGCAAATAAATTACCACCTTCAGTAATTTCAGTAATTGCTTGATTAAAAGGAACTGATTTCCATTTGTTTTCACCTCTTTTACCGTCTCTTTTTAAAACCTGACGAATACGATAAGGGTCATAAGCTATTTGAACACCAGCTTGTCCTTTTGGACAAAGGCCACCATCAATTTTAGCAGCATCTTCAATACTGTTTTTATAATCGATATGAGGTACCATGGTAAATGGATTGTATGGGTTACCATCAATTTTAGACAACACACCATCTTCAATTTTCACTTTAATACCACAACCTGTATTACAATTTAAACAAGAAGAGTAAATAATATTTTCTGGATTATTTAATTCATAAGGCTTGGTGCCTCTTTTCTTTTTTAAAAGAGCCGTTTGTGCTTTAGCAGAGGCAGTTCCGCCAAGAAACATTCCTACCATTGAAATTCCTCCAAGAAGTGCTCCTTTGCCTAGGAAATTTCGTCGTTTTATATTAATTTTTTCTGAATTTTTCATAATTATATGATATAAGTTACGGTTGGATTAGTTCCTTTTTCTTCTAATAATTTCATTTGATTTGGTTTTGTAGCCATTTCAGAAATAAATGATGTTGGATCATTAATATCTCCAAAATAAGTAGCTCTACCTATACAAGTGGTAACACACTGAGGTAATTGCCCAACGTCCAATCTGTGTAAACAAAAAGAGCATTTACGCGCACTACCTTCAGTTGCAGAATACTTTCCTTCTCTTGTCCAGTCTTTACCATATTCCATAGTAGGTAATAGTTCATAAGGTTGAACTGAAGGTGTTTCATCGCAATAGTTTTCACCGGTATCCATAGATCTATGCTCATAAGGGCAAGCTTCTACGCAATTACCACAACCAATGCACACTTCGTAGTCTATATGAACAATTCCGTCTGGTCTTATACCTGTTGCATTTACTGGGCAAACAGGCACACAGCTTGGTGTTTCGCACTGCATACAAGGTTGAGGTAAAAATCTCATTTTAAGATCTGGGTAGGTACCCATTTCTACTGTGGTTACAGGGCGATAAATTACTCCTTTTGGTAATTTATTTTCTGCAATACAAGAAACAGTGCAAGCGTGACAACCCACACATTTACGTGTATCAATTATCATTTTCCATTTGCGTTGTTCCATTGGCTTAGCCAATGCTTTTTTAAGCTCGGCTTGCATACGAATTAAAATATCTGAATTCGATTCTACTTTTACAGACTTAAATTCGGCTATTTCTTTTATCGTACTTTCACCTATTGGAATTTCAATTTCAGGTAAAAAGCGCGATTTTGCAAAAACTTCAGAAGCAACAAGTGCACTAGCTCCTGCAACAGCTGCTGACTTAAAAAAATCTTTTCTTGAGATTTTTTTATTCAGCAATGATTCTTCTTTTTTGTTGTTTTCCATGAGTTAATTTTTTAGAATTTGTATTCTAAGTTTAAGTAAATTGCTGAATTATCACTTTTTGTAGCATCATCATAATTCCAAGTACGGTAGTTTAACGATGATTTAACACCTTTAATTGGAGCAAACTGTAAACCCGCAAGCAATGCGTTTCCGTCTTTAGATGCATTCCAATTTGCTGTAGCAGTTCCAACTTTATTAGATTCTAATTTATCATATCTTGCAAATAATTCAACCTTTTTATTTATTACATAAGTAGAGTAAATAGAAAAACCTGTTAAATCGTGGTCTTCAAAAGCGTCTGTGAATTTTTTACCGTTATTCATAATATTGTATTCTCCACCAATTCTAAATGATTTCATATCGTAACCAGCAAAAAATGCCAAGTTGCTCACAGTTGGGTTTTCTACTACAACTGTTCCAACTAATTTTTTAGAATCTTGTTTAGCATAATATGCCTTTAATGTAATTTTATCGGTAGGTGTATAAACTAAATTCCCTCCCACTTTATATTTTCCATATAAGTCTTGTACTTTTTTATACCCTTCCCCATTTAATGAAAATAAATTCATTTTTAACGTTTTATGAAGCGATAGTTCTGCATTAAAACCTAAATCGGCACTTGTACCAAAACTATGTTGATCTTGGAATGATTTATATAAATAACGGTATCCCCAAAATTTCTCTTGATCACTAAATTGGTTTAAACCAATCATACCAGCAGATAATTTTGCCCAAGAAGCAGCTTTATAGTCTAATTGAGCTGCTTTTAGGTAGTAAGAGTAATCAGTTACAGTACCTTTACCAACATCTAACGTAACTTTAGCAGAAAATTTATCGCTGAATGAATAGTCATACCCTAAATATGCTCGATCAAGTTCATAAGCACTTTTTTGAACTGCACCGTCAGTCATATCTTTATGATAATTAAAAAATAAAGACCCCGTAACTTTCCCTTTAGTTTGAGCAACGGCAGTTAAAGTGCCAAATAATACAAATAGAATAATTAGTTTTTTCATTTTTTTAATGTTTAAATTGTTTTTTATCTTTTTTAAGAGTTGATTTTAATTAATCTAACTTTTGAAGTATTGGCAAGGAGTGTACCATGGAGGATCAGCATTTTATAACAATGAGTACTTTCATACAAATGTTACCTATGTTACATATTTACAGCAAATTAAATAATTGCCTGAATTGATATTTAGAATTCTTCTAAATTAGCAAAACAAAAAAATCAACGAAAAACCGTTGATTTAGGCGGAAAACCGTTGATTTTTAATTTAAAAAATCAGAATTTTTACATCTTAGGTGAAAGATTTAACCCAATTTATATTTATCCATTTTTGTACGTAACGTAGAAGGTGGAATACCTAAAATGTCAGCAGCTTTGGTTTTATTTTGTTTCGATTTTTCTAGGGCTAATTTGATGGATGCAATCTCAATTTCTGACAGAGTTTCTTCAAGCGTTTTATTCCCTATTATTTTATTAATATCAGTTTCAATTGGATTTCTAATTCCTATTGGAATGTGTTTAACCTCGATAATTGAATCGTTTGAAGATAATATAACCATGCGTTCAGCAATATTTTTTAACTCACGAATATTCCCTGGCCAAGGGTATTTTTCTAATACATTGAATACTTCATTGTCTATTGAAGCATTTATATTATTTAAATATTTTTGAACGTAATGCTTAAATATGATTTTTATATCTTTTTTTCTCTCTCTAAGTGGCAACAAATTAATGGGGAAAATATTTAAACGATAATACAAATCTTCTCTGAACTTTCCTTCGTTCACCATTTGTCGAAGATTTTTTTTAGTAGAGGCAATAATACGTATATCAATTTTTTGGGTAGCAGCGCTTCCCACTTTTTCTATTTCACTTTCTTGTAAAACTCTTAATAGTTTTACTTGTAAATCGAGTGGAATATCGTCAATATCATCTAAATACAATGTTCCTCCGTCCGCCAATTCAAAACGACCCTTTTTATCCTGGTCTGCACCCGTAAATGCGCCTTTTACGTGTCCAAAAAGTTCACTTTCAAATATTTCACGCGATAAAATAGCACAACTTACTTTTATTAACGGTTTATTTTTTCTTTGGCTATTATAGTGTATTATATTGGTTATATGTTCTTTACCTGTACCAGTTTCACCAATTATTAAAACAGTACTGTCTTTTTCTGCAATTAAATTTATTAGATTATATATTTCTTTATTAACCTCAGATTCTCCTATGTAGGTTGAAAAATCAAATTTTTGTTCTATATTTTTTCTTAATATTTTGTTTTCATTCTTTATGGTGTGTAATTCACAAATTCGTTCTATCATTAAAAGAATTTCGTCTTTTACAAATGGTTTAAGAAGGTAATCATACGCTCCTAATTTCATTGTCTGTACAGCTGTTTCTATTGTGCCATGTGCAGTCATTACTATTACGGCTATATCAGCATTAAACCTTTTAATTTTAGATAGTAATTCAATCCCGGATAAACCTGGCATTTTAACATCCGTAATTACAATATTTGGTTCAAACTCTTTCAAATCAATTAAAGCAGCTTGTGCATTTGCATATTCTCTAACCAAATAACCTGCATCTTTAAGATCATCTGCTATGGTGACACGCAATATGCGTTCATCATCTACCACCATTATTTTGAGATTTTTCTTCATTCTGTTTATTTATTTTATTGGTAATGAAACCGTAAATTTCATTCCTCCAGTTGGGTTTAAATTTGCTGCTATTTTACCCTGATGCTGTTGAATAATATTATAACATACTGATAAACCTAAACCGGTACCTTGGCGTATTTTTTTAAACGTAAAAAATGGATCAAAAATTGCAGACAATTTATCTTCAGAAATGCCAATACCGTTATCGCTTATCTCAAATACTACAAATTGTTTGTTACAACTTAATCTAAAACAAATCTCACCAGCAAAATCTGAAGAAATTTCTTGTTTCTCATTAACAGCATCTATACTATTTAATAACAAATTTAAAATAACTTGTTCAATATTATTGGCACTAGCCATTATAAACGGAATTGGATCATCATATTTTTTAATTAGTGTAATTCTAGATTTTTCTAATTGAAAAACTGAAAGCATCAAAACGTTTTCAATAATATCTTTAATTCTAACCTCTGCAATTTCAATTTTTGGTTTTCGAGTAAAATTTAATAAGTTACTTATTACTTTTTCAATTTTCAGCACAGCTTCTTCCATCATTTCAAGGTAAACAATATTCTGTTTAAGGTTATCTGGATTATCAACAATTCTGCGCATACAATTTTTAATACCTGCAATTGGATTGTTAATTTCATGTGCTAACCCAGCAGAAAGTGTTCCTAAGGATGCCATTTTTTCGGATTGAATTAAAGATGATTGTGCTTCATTTAAATCTGCATAGGTCTGCTTTAAACGAAGCAACATTTCATTAAATTTACCCGTTGTGCATTTAGACAATGTTAATTTTTAAGTTGTTAATATTTCTCTCAAAAATAAACTTGTTAATGTATTGAATAATTGTCAACGAGGTTAATT
Organism: Lutibacter sp.; assembly: GCF_030692605.1. Classification (GTDB taxonomy): domain Bacteria; phylum Bacteroidota; class Bacteroidia; order Flavobacteriales; family Flavobacteriaceae; genus Lutibacter. Next base: position 40 of record NZ_JAUYUD010000111.1, on the reverse strand, counting down.
TAGAAAGTATTCTTGTTTTAAATCCATCAAATGTTTTGGC
>NZ_JAUYUD010000108.1 GCF_030692605.1 Lutibacter sp. | reverse complement strand
AGTATCGTTTGTTGTTGGTTGTAATGTCTGAAATTCATAGTTAAGTATCTGTATATCAATGATTAAATATACAAAAAACTAATAAAACTTCCAAATAAAAGTATAAATAAACCGTCTCTAGTTGTGAGACAGCTTCCTTTTAAAATACTTTAATAGGAATTACATATTTTTTAATTCTGAAACCAGTTCCGTTAAGGCCGATTTAGCATCTCCAAATAACATTGAAGTTTTTGTGTTGAAAAATAATTCGTTTTCAATACCAGCGTACCCTGCATTCATACTACGTTTGTTTACAATAATATGTTTTGCGTTTTCTACATCTAAAATTGGCATTCCATAAATTGGACTTGATGGATCGTTATGAGCCGCTGGGTTAACTACGTCATTTGCCCCAACTACTAAAACCACATCGGTATTAGGAAATTGAGGATTAATATCGTCCATTTCAATTAACTTGTCATAATCTACATTACTTTCAGCCAATAAAACATTCATATGTCCTGGCATACGACCAGCAACGGGATGAATAGCATAAGAAACATCAACTCCTTTTTTAGTTAAAAGCATTTCAAGTTCATGAATAACGTGTTGTGCTTGTGCAACCGCTAAACCATATCCTGGTACAATTACTACTTTACTTGCATAATTTAATAAAATTGCAGAATCACTAGCAGTTGTTTTTTTGATAGTTCCGCCAGATTTTCCTCCAGTAATTGCACCTGTGCCTGCATCTCCACCAAAAGCGCCAAATATAACATTTGTTAATGAACGGTTCATTGCATTACACATAACAAAAGTTAAAATTAACCCTGCTGATCCTACTAAAATACCGCCAACTAACATTACCATATTACCGTAAAGAATACCTGTAATTGCTGCCGCAATACCTGTTAAGGAGTTTAATAATGAAATAACTACAGGCATATCAGCACCTCCAATTGGTGCTACAAATAAATACCCATAAATTAAGGAAGCTATTAATAAAATATAAATTAACATGTAGCTGTCTGTATTTACTACAATAATATATGCAGTAAAGGCAACAAGTGCAGTAAATAAGATATTATTAATTAGGTTGTATTTTGGTAATCTTAAATCTTTCATAGAACCATTTAATTTTGCCCAAGCCACTAAACTTCCTGTAAAAGTGATACTTCCAATAATAATAGCAGCTAAAATTGTAGTTATAATAGAAGCGGAAGCTTTTGAAGCGTCTTCAACACCTACATTTTTATTAAATTCTACTAATCCTATTAAAAGCGCACTTCCACCACCAAAACCATTGAATAGAGATACTAATTCTGGCATTTTAGTCATTTCAACTTTCATCGCAATAATCCAACCTAAAACAGATCCAACCAAAAGAGCAGCTCCAATTAAAATATAATTTATTGAAGGAACTTCGAAATCATGTAGAAATATAGTGCCAATAATGGCTAGTACCATACCATAAGCAGCAATTAAATTTCCTTTTTTTGCAGTTTCCGGGTGTCCCAGTAACTTTAAACCAATAACAAATGTTACGGTTGAAATTAAATAGATAATACTTAATGTTAAATTCATTATTTTTTCTTTTTAAACATTTGTAACATGCGGTCGGTTACAGCAAAACCACCAACTACATTTAAAACTCCTAATACTACAGCAACAAAACCTAAACCTAATGCTAAGTAATCATCTGGTTTAGATTGTAACATCACCAATAATGCTCCGACTATAACTACACCACTTAAAGCGTTAGCGCCAGACATTAATGGAGTATGTAGCACTGATGGAACATTTTTTATTAATTCTACACCAATAAATATCGCTAAAATGAGGATATATATTAATTCTAGATTACTGCTGAAAAATTCTATTAATTCATTCATATCTAATTATTTTTTTAGTTTTTTCTAATTTTTCCTTCGTGAACAATTAAAGTGCCATCCGTAATTTCTTCCTCCAATTCCCATTTAAATGCGTTATTTTCATCAGTTAAATGCATTAAAAAATTATACATATTTTTAGCATATAACTCACTTGCATTTGTTGAAACGCTTTCAGGAGCCATTGTTGTACCAATAATTTTCACGCCATGTTCAACAACTGTTTCCCCCATTTTACTTAATTCACAGTTACCACCTTGTAAGGCTGCTAAGTCGATAATAATTGCACCGTTTTTCATTTGTTTTACTTGTTCTTCAGTAATTAATACTGGTGCTTTTCTACCAGGCACCATTGCAGTAGTAATTACTAAATCGGCATCAAATAACGATTTATTAACTGCTTCTTTTTGTCTACGCACATAATCTTCGGAAGCTTCTTTAGCGTAACCACCTTCAGATTCTTCACCCGTATTATCAACCATAATAAATTTTGCACCAAGAGATTCGGCTTGTTCCTTGGTTTCCATTCGAATATCTGTTGCCATAACAACAGCACCTAAACGTTTTGCAGTTGCAATTGCTTGTAAACCAGCAACTCCAATACCATAAATTAATACTTTTGAAGGAATTATAGTTCCTGCAGCAGTCATCATTAATGGAAAAATTTTGGTCATTTCATAAGCTCCAACAATTACAGCTTTATAACCAGCTAAATTACTTTGAGAACTTAAAACGTCCATATCTTGCGCTCTGGAAATACGAGGCATAGCATCCATTGAAAATGCAGTAACACCTTTAGACGCAATTGCTTCAATAAGTTTTGGGTTAGATAAATAATACAATTGACTCATTAAAATTTGTTCGTCAGAAACTAATTTTAAGTCTTCTTCATTAAAAGGGTTAATTTTGATTAATACATTTGCATCTTTAAAAACTACTTCTCTTTTTGCGACAACAGCACCAACTGAAGTATAATCAGAGTTTTTAAATGAAGATACTTTTCCAGCACCTTCTTCAATCAATAATTCAAACCCTTTCTCAATAAGGAGTTTGGCAATATTGGGGGAAATAGCTACCCGTTTTTCACTTAATTGTGTTTCGTTTAATACGCCTATTTTCATATATTTATGTTTTTATGATGTATAAAATTAGTTAGAATATTTAATTTATTGTTTTGGAATAATCTAATTATAGATAAAAAAATAAAACCAGCTACAAAGCTAGTTTTAATAGTATATAAATTTTCATTTTGTATAAAATAAAGTATACAAAATGCAATTATAATTACGTTTAAAAAGGTAAATAGGGCTGATTTACAATCTTTCAATTTTGCTTTTTTAAAATATGCGACAAAAGTAAAGAATTAATCATCTATTTAGGTTGATAAAAATCATATTTTTAACAGATTGTACATTATTGTGAATATTATTTCTAAATACGTAAAATTTATTAAATTAAATATTAATAAAGTATAATTATAGCTGTATATTTATTAAATATGTAAAATGAATGATTGATGTTTTGTTTAATTAATTATAATAAACAAGTACTTTTGATAAAAAATAATGAAAATGAAACTAACTTTTTTAGGAACTGGTACTTCACAGGGAATCCCTGTTATAAATTGTAATCATCCCGTCTGTCTATCAGAAGATGCACGTGATAGACGCCTTCGAGTTTCTGTTATGGTTGAATGGGATACTTATTGTTATGTTGTAGATTGTGGACCGGATTTCAGGTATCAAATGTTGCGCGCAAAAGTAACTAAAATAGATGGTGTTTTGTTTACACATGAGCATGCAGACCATACAGCTGGTTTAGACGACTTAAGACCTTTTAGTTTTCAATTAGGAGCTGTACCAATATATGCTCAGAAAAGAGTATTGAAGAATTTAGCATCAAGATTCGAGTATATTTTTAGCAATAAAAATAAGTATCCAGGAGCACCAAGTATAGTTCAAAATTTAATTAAAAACCAACCTTTTTTATTGCATAATTTGAACGTGATTCCTATTAAAATTTCCCATTATAATTTAAAAATATTTGGATATCGATTTGGAAATATAGCATATTTAACAGATGTGAAAACAATTGAAGAAGTTGAATTACTTAAACTTCAAAAGTTAGATATTCTAATATTGAGTGCTATACGAATAAAACCGCATAGATCTCATTTAAATTTAGTGGAAGCGATGGAGTTGATTGAAATAATTAGTCCCAAAAAGGCCTATTTAACTCATATTAGCCATTACTTAGGGTTTCATGCAGAAGTGGAAAAAATATTGCCAAATAATGTGTTTTTAGCTTATGATGGTTTGGTTATAAAAAACTAAAAATCCATCGACTTAAACCAATTAGAAATAGAATTGCTCCTTCAACTCTTGAAATTCGCCATCCAGTTCTCATAAAAACTAGCACAATTCCAATCATAATTAATAGCATAATCATATTAGGTTGCGCCTCAATATCTACTGGTAATTCTTTTAAAATTGCCGCTAATCCTAAAACACCAAACATGTTAAAAATATCGCTACCAATTAAGTTTCCAATAGATAATCCATGTCTTCCTTTAAGTGCTGCAGCAATAGATGTTGCAAGTTCAGGGGCAGAAGTACCTGCAGCAACAATAGTTGCACCAATAACCCAGTCAGAAACTCCCATGATTCTTGCTAAAATGGTAGCAGAATCTACTAAAAAATGAGAACCGCCAATTACCAATGCCATACTACCAATTAAAATAAATGAATCAAACCATTTGAAATCTAAGTCTTCACTTTCAATTTCAACTTGTCTTTTTTAAAGTATAAATATCCTATGTAAACAAATAACATAGCCATTAAAATGTACCCTTCAAAATGCTCTAATTTTAAATCCCATAAAAATATGAGGAGTAGCGTAGTACCAAAGAAAAGAAAAGAACCATCCCTGTAAACTAACAACTTGTTTGTTCCTAAACTTCTAATAATGGCGGTTCCTCCTAAAATAAAGCCTAAGTTAAAAATGTTAGACCCTACAATATTTCCAACAGAAATATCACTTTGTCCATTCATTGCCGCAATTATGGTTACCATAAATTCGGGTGCAGATGTACCCATTGCAACTACAGTTAAACCAATAATTAATTTTGAAATTCCTAATTTTTTTTGAAATTCGAACGGCAGAATCTACAAGCCAAATTGCACCTTTAGATATTGCTACAATGCTTGCAATAATAATTAATGAGTTTATTAATATTTCCAATTTTTTTTAATTTTTAGTCAAAATAAAACGAGTGCAAATATAGGATAAAAATTATATTTTAATAATTTAAATAAAGAATGAAATAGGATTTTTTTTATAAAGGAAAACCCTGTTTTTAAACAATTGAGCGTTAAAAACAGGGATTAAAATAGAATATAAATGTTTTTTAGTCAAATAATTCGGTTAACCAGTGTTTAGGTTTCTTTTTGTATCCGCCTTGATTACTGTATCCTCTGTCAGAATGAGAAGTTTGTGAAAAAGTTTCATTAGGTTTATTTTCGGTTACAGTAGCTTTTTCAATAATTTTATCTAACTCACCTCTGTCTAACCAAACACCTCTGCACGTTGGGCAATAATCAATTTCAATTCCTTGGCGCTCTGCCATTACTAAATCTATGTTTGCACAATTTGGACATTTCATAATTATAATGTTTTAAATTTTTAGTTAAAGATATTAATAAGAGATTCGCCCTTCTTTTTAATAGAGTCTAATTTAGAAGTTGTTTTTTTAACTAATGAATCAGCTTTTTTTAAGTTTTGGTCTTTAGAAATGACTAAAGAGTCTAAATTTTCAATTTTTTCTAAACCTACATTAAGAGTCGAATCAATTTTATTTAAACTATTATCTATTTTGTTACTAGTATTACTACAAGAACTTAATAAAATAATAGATAAAAATAACAAGAAATACAATGCTTTTGTATTCATTTTTATGTTTGGTTTATTTTTCTCAAAAATACATTATAAGCTGACAATAAATTATTATAAATGATTGATTTTTGTGTTATTTAATTGTTAAATATTTTATTAAGTTACTGGTTAAAATTTTGCTTAATTCATCCTCATTCCCAACAGAAGTTTCAGTAAATAAAATTCCAAAAATTGGATATTCATTAAAATCAAATTTCCTCAAACTTAATGGGTTTTCAAAATCTTTTAATACTAATTCATAGTTAAATGACTCAATTTCTGAGGGTAAATAGCCAGAGTTATTGTTTAACAAAACAATACTATATAATTTATCTTTTTTACTCTTTAAAATTTCTTCCCAGTTAGGTTTTTTGTTATTTAGAAAATATTCGTAAGAATTAAAGCCATAAGCAAACCAAGAAAGATCTCCCGTTGTACATAAACCACCAAAACGAAGTGGATTTACTTCAATTGGGATTACAATACCTTCAGTGGTGATTCTAACTTCAATGTGCATTGGGAAATTAATAAGATTGGCTTTTTTACCAATAATTTTCAATAATTTTTCAACATTTTTTATAGTAGTTTCAATACTATTTTTAGAACTGGTATAAACCCTGTCGCTAACATCTTTACCAGAAGAAAAAACATGAAGCATACTATTCAAAATTACTGGTTCTCCTTCATTATTGTAATAACAATCAATGGCATATTCGGCTCCTTCAATACATTCTTCAATAATAAAATAGGTGGTGTCAACTACTTCTTTTGGAAATAATGATTGAATTTGAGTGAATTCAGCTTTTAGTTTGGTTACTATTTCATTCCATTCGTGTGGTTCATCTATTTTATGAACACCTAAACTAAAAAAACCAACAGCGGGTTTTATAATTAATGGAAAATGAAGATCTTTAGTTGAAATAGAATCTAAATTTTCAAATTTTACGCCTTTAAAAAAATAATTTGGAAAGATGTCTTTTAATAATTCTCTAAATTTAATTTTATTTTTAAACAGATTAATTTTCTTAGGAATAGAAGTAAAGCCTAACTTTTTTTCAACCCAACTTATGGTGTTTTCAGAATTTGTGTAAAGCTTTGTTTTTGAATTCTCTTTCAATTGCTGAACAGCTTCTTTTTCGGATATCCAATTTAAGCTTTCATCATTAATTAGCGATTTAGCAGATTCAGTATCAACTATTTGAAAATTATTTTTTTTAATTGTTTCAATTAAAAAGTCTGAAACGTAGGGTTTGTCAATTAATATCATTTAAAAATATTTATTTAGAAATTTTTAATTTAATTGTTAAAATAACATATTGTCCAATACTAAATCGTTTAAAGAGATTATTCCAATTAGTTCTCCATTTTCTTCCACGGGTGCTACACGAATACCAATTTTCATAAATAAATTTGCTACGTAATGTACATCCATACTTGCTGGAACACTAATAACCGGTTTTGTCATAATTTCAAAAACGTTAACTTCTTGTGAAGTTTTGTCGGGAATAATTACACCTTTAATAAAATCGTGAACTATTACAATTCCGTAAACATCAAGTTCATTTCTTTTTTTTACAATAAGAACTTCAACTTGTTCTTTTCTCATTAATTCAACAGCTTCTTTAGCAGTTGCCATGCCATCAATAAAAATGGCTTTTTTCTTCATAACGTCTTTTGCGCTTTGGTAACTTCTTTTTAAAATCATTATATATTATTTTAAGAGATTAATATTTAGTTAAAAGTACTGATCACGTGCCTGATCTTTGAATATTTTCATTTGACTTTCCAATCCTGCAACATGTTCAATAGGCAGAACAAAGGCAATTCCTGTTCCTGGTTGATCGAATTTACCAGCTTTTTTAATAACATTCATTAAATTTTCAACTACATGTTCTTCAACCAGAAAAACAACAATATCGGTTTGATCTTCAATGCTAAGTCCAAAAAACGACTTTGCTTCATGTATTCCAGTACCTCTTGCTGGAATAATAGTGGCTCCTGTAGCTCCTGCTTTTTTCATTGCATCCACAACATTATCTGTAATGTTAGGTTTAATGAAAGTCATAATTAATTTAAATTTCATTGTTTTGTTGTTTTTATGTTTGTAAATCGAGTTTTTAATTCCATAATTTGTGCATAACCCAAAACGGTAATAATAGGAAATAGACTTGCAAATGCAATAAGGCCGAATCCATCTATTGCAGGATTTCTTCCAGGCACTGCGCTAGATAATCCTAATCCAAGGGCTGCTACAATTGGTACTGTTACCGTTGAAGTTGTAACACCTCCTGAATCATATGCCAAAGCTATAAGTTGTTTTGGGGCAAAAATAGTTTGTATAATTACTATAACGTAGCCAACTAAAATATAAATGTAAAGTGGTGTTCCAGTTACTATTCTAAAAGTTCCTAAAGCTAAAGCCATTGCAACTCCAATAGCAACGGTAATACGTAGTCCCCAAGGACTAATAGTTCCTGCTGAAACTTCACCTGCTTTTAAGGCTACTGCAATTAGAGAAGGTTCTGCAATTGTAGTTGCAAACCCAATTAATGCAGCAAATATGTATATCCAATAATAATTTGCCCAATTTGTTAACTCACTTCCATTTGCTCCAATAAAAAGGGGATCAGATAATTGAGAAGCCATTATTTTACCAATTGGAAAAAGTGCTTTTTCTAATCCCATTAAAAATAAAGCCAATCCTATAACTACATAAAAGCCTCCTAAAATCACTCTTTTTAGATGTGGAATAGGTTGTTTTAATATTATTAATTGAAAAAAGAGTATCAATACTAATATTGGTAAAACATCTAGTATTGTGTAGAGAAAAATTAAAATAAAATCTTTAATAAAATCGAACATAGTTAACTAATGTTTAATTAAAACCAAAATAAACCAAATGCCATTACAAAAATCATTGGTAAAAGCGAAGCAAACGCAATTAAACCAAATCCATCTGTTAACGGACTTCGTCCCTTAATAACACTTGCCAATCCAACACCTAAAGCTGTTACCAATGGTACCGTTATGGTTGATGTTGTTACACCTCCTGCGTCATAAGCGAGTCCAATTATTTCTTCTGGTGCAACTATCGTCATTAACATTACCATAATATAACCTCCAATAATTAAATAATAGATAGGCCAACCTTTTAATATTCTTAAAACACCAATTACAATAGCCAAACCAACAGAAAAAGCTACAGATAATCGTAAACCCATTGCATAGCTGTTCATAGAATCTGTATCCTTCGGAATTAAATTGGCTGTTGATGCAATTTCAGAAGCTTCTTTTGCAACTGCAATTAATGCCGGTTCTGCAATGGTTGTTGAAAAACCTAAGGCAAAGGAAAAAACCATCAACCAAAATAAACTTCCTTTTTTTGCCAAGGCATAAGCCATTGATTCTCCAATAGGAAATAAACCAATTTCTAATCCTTCAATAAAAAGCATTAAACCTACTACAACAAATAACACCCCAAAAATAATTTCTGCTAATTCAGGAAACGGTTGTTTAATAACAACTGTTTGAAAAAATACAACAACAAGAATAATAGGAACAAGATCTGTAAAAGCGTTTTTAAATTTATTTAGAATTATAAAAAGGTAATTTTTATATTTCATTAATTTTTGATTTTATTAGGAAAAATTAGTTCTCAAATATAGCATTTTATTGATAAAAAAGTTTAATTTTTAGTCATTTCAACAACCCAAATATTGCTTATTTCACTTTCTGGAATATCCTGTTATTTTGTTATTTGGGTAAAGCAATTTTATTTTTAAAAGGGCTAATTCGTTATGGGATAGGAGTGAAGTCTAAATTTTTTTCAACCCAATTTATGCTCGTTTAGAGATTAGAATATTGCTTGTTATCTGTATTTTTCTCTGAAAAATGAAATAGCATCTTCAACCAAAATCCAATTGACATGTTATTCTTAGAGTTTTAGCATATTTTTAATTTTTCTAATAAAAAATATATTCATTATAAAGTAAGTAACAAACTATAAATAATTACAATCAACAATAGAAACATCCCATATGCCATAAATTGCAATGATCTTTTCACATTTTTAAACTTTAGTGATGCAATTTTTGAAATAATATATATCTGCTGGCCCAAATGATCAAATAATTGTTCTTCATCTAAACTTATTCTGTAAAATGTTTTTGAAAATTCGTGGATATTTCCAAATTTGCTAATAATATCTCCAAAAAAGAAAATGTTTTTATCATATTTAGCTTCTATTCTAGGTATAAAACAACGTATGCTAAAATAAATTGAAAGTGCCGTACAAGTAAACCAAAGACCTAAGATAATGTATAGGAATATGTCGTTAGGAAAGTTAACGATTACTAACATTAATTTTTGAAATATAAAATTCAAAACAATTCCGAAAAACGACAGAATTAAACCAGCTTTAATTTCTGAAGCCTTTATAAGCCCAGAAACGTAGTTAATACTACCCCAATAGTGATCTACTAATTCTTCAGTATGCGTTCTTTTTATTTCAGGTTCCAAATGTTCAATTGGCTTTTCTTGCGGTTCCATAAGGTTATTATTTTATTGTTTTAAAAGGTTAAGATATTGATTTATTCCAATACTTCATAAACTATAATTGGGAGTGCCTTATTTTTCATAAAAATACTTTCAAGTTTTTTACATTGAAATGATTCTTTTACATGCTCATATATCTTCTTGGATGTTTTTTAATATGGTTATTTCTTGGGTGGTTGCTTTGCGTTTTTCGTTGGCATTGTTTATTTGCAATGCAATTAAAATCCCAATGACCACAAGCACAATTTCACCGATTGCGTATTTAAGGTAATTGGCGGTTTTACCTTCGGCTACCAGTTTTTTGCGGATATTTCTAAAGAGTTTTATCATGGTCTCGTTATTTATAATTTTTGTCCATATAATCCAGAATATTCTCGGCTTTACTTTCTAACGATTTAAATCTACCTTCAAAGTAGGTTGCCGTACTTCCAATAAACCGGCATAAGGGCAATACCCGTTTGTCCTCGAAAATTGTAGTATATACTATGGCATTTGGTACTATTGGGGAATTAGTGGGGAAAAATTTGCGGTGTTCTGAATCGCTGAAAAGTTCATATTTTAACTTGCGAAGTTCAAGTCTAACGGGGTTCGCGGAATTTGTAAAATTGGTAGCAATCTCATTGTACCCATAATAATATTCCTGAAGCATTTTTAAGAGTTTTGGATCCGGAAATTCGGATAAATTCCCGGAGGAATTTAGAAAGTCCCAGGTTTTGGCAGTTTTATTAATAATGGGAGTGGTTGTCATAGAATTAAAATCCATAATAAATTTCAAGGAATCCTGTATCAATCTATTTTTTGATTCCATCACAGGAATTATATTCCTTCCTGCTTCCATCTCTTGCTTTAAAAGGGCAATGGTACTTTGAAGCAAAACGGTATCAGCTTGAATATCTTCCGCAATAGATTTGATATTGGTGCGCATACGCAAATGATCTTTCCTATCCTCGTTCCAGTTATTGATACTTAAAGCAATTAAAATCCCAATAACTACCAAAGCAATTTCACCAATTGCGTATTTAAAGTACTTATTTGTTTTTCCTTCGTTAAGAAGGTTTTTTCTAATATGACGAAAAAATTTAATCATTGGTCTCGATTTTTAATTTTATTTTGATTAGCGTTTCCTGCCTAGATTTTATTTTTCCTAAAGCATTGTATGTTCTGCCCATATCTCCAATAAGGTAATTTTCAAATGAAGGGGTTTTTAATATTTTTTCATAATCTGCTGTAATGTTTCGAAAATCGTCAATAGATGCAATTTTTTTATAAAATTCACTAACATCCTCCTCATTTACTACCAAGCTACCTGTCTGTAAGGTCATATAATTTTCAGGTAAAGTATACATTAACGGTTCAAATTGATTTTCAACAAACCGTAAAATGGAATTGATTATGTATTCTATTATTGAAAAGTCTGCATAATACTGGGAAAGATCCTTTAATAGGTCTTTCGACTTAAAATTGTTAAAAGTGCCTAATGTTTTTGCAGATTCAAACGTTGTGGAGTAATTTGTTGGAATTTCAGAATAAAACAAAGGTTCTACATACATTCCAAACTTATCAATGCCCATAATTTTATTTGGGTTTCGTACATATGTCAATAGTGTATCTAAATACTCGATTCTTTTCGTATGAAATTTTATATAATAATTTAACTTTTGCTCATCTTTTTCTAGGTCTAAAAGTATATTGCTAAAGAAGTTGTATTCTAATTGTTTTCCTTTTCGTTTCTCATTCCAATTATTAATTTGCAACGCAATTAAAATACCAATTACTACCAAAGCAATTTCGCCAATGGCGTATTTGAAATACTTGGATGTTTTACCTTCGTTGAGTAGGTTTTTACGGATATTTCTAAAGAGTTTTATCATAGTAATTTAATAAAAACTCAGAGCAAATTAAGAAAATAATTAACCCTGAGTTTGAATTTTAAGATGCTTTATGTTGCTTTTCTATAGCTAAGAAAAAGAAAATAGGGATAGCCGCAAATGTGTAAAACACATAATCATTACCAGGTAATTCAACATCTGGTTTTATTGTGTTTATGGTAAAATATACAAGTATTGGTAGTAAACCTACAACTGTTCCAATAAGCATCATATTGAGTCCTTTTGAACTTCGTTCTTCAGATGAAGCACTTATATATTTTCTGATTAGCGTAATAAATGCAAGGCCAAAATAGAAAATTATAAAAGCTCCAAATAAAAGTCGCATAACCATATTAAATGTTCCTGATCCATCAGGTTGTAATATTGTAATTATAGTTATTATTGCCAATAAAATTAACATTGGAATATATAAAAGGCGTTTATTACTACTCCTTAAAAAGGCACTTTCAGGCGGATATTGTAGCATATATATTGCTAAGGCAGTGAAAGAAAATAGCACAAAGCCAGTTGAAATAATCCCTACAATTGAACTTAAAATTACTGAGCTAATGTATGGACCATTCATAAATAGATAACCAAAACAAACTGCAAATAATGCAAATGAAAGACTTAATGCTGTTTTATGTTTAAATTGTGCATATACACCAATAAGTATAAATAATAGGCCGATAATAAATCCGACTGTATTATTTGTGCTGTCAGTATCTTTCATAGTGGTATAGGTAAGAGGTAAAGTTAATTCTTCCCCATTTCTATCAACTACAATATCACGAGTTTCACCAATTTTAGCCCGTTCACGTTTGTTTAGGGCTTTACTATCAGTAACAGCAATACCTCCAGTACTTTTTATTACATCACCTAGTTGTAAGCCAGCACTTGCTGCAGGACTTCCTTCTTCTACTTTAATAACATTATAGTCGTCGCCTGTATTATAACCTGCGTACGTGTAGTTCTTAGCATCCATTAAACCAAGGATACCCCAAATAATAAATAACACCCCTGCTATTACCAGCACAGCGTTGTACTTTGTTGATTGTTCACTCATAATGTTTAAAATTTAATTGGTTAATACTAATTTATAATTACTTGAATTCTATTTTTTTTAGATAACAATTTTTTTAACAGAAACCTTCAATCAAAATTTACTTAAAGTATTTTTTCAATATTATTTTATTTTAGTCTTTTTAATGGGTGCATTTTTAAATAACTCAAATTTCTCCAAACCCACTCTAGTGGTCCAAACTGATAATATCTTAACCAAAAAGGACTTACTATCAATTGAAAAACCCATATTGAAAATACGATGTATAACAATTCATGACGTTGAAATGTTCCAAAAAGACCAAAACCTACACCTGTAAAAATAAACATTGCAATAACTGAATGCATTACATAATTGGTGAGTGCCATTTTACCGACAGCAGAAAGGCTTGATTTTAACCAATTTAAAACGGGTAATTTGCAAAGAAGCATAATTATTCCAATATGCCCAATTGCAACAGGAACTCTGCCCATGTCATACGTAATTTTTGATTTAGAAAAACCTAATAATGAAAAGTTACTATCTATTACAGAATGAACTTCGAAGTAGTTAACACTTAATCCAATTCCATAACCTAAGACAGACATAATAATATAAAAAAGAAAAGATTTTTCGGCTGATAGTATTTTCAATTTAAAAAATGCGATACCTAATAACATCATGCTTAACACATCCCATAAATCATATCTGTATGGCCAACTCTCATCATAATGTTTATTTATAGGAGCAAGAAACACAACAACATCTATATAACCTTTACGCATATTGGTGTTATATTTTGCAATGCCTTCAGCAGATCTATCATATTCTCTCTTTTCCCATTTTTGATCAACTTCTTTGAGTTCTCTTGTTAAGGTTTTTCCTTCTAATTTGTACTTTTGAACAAGCGTTACATCTGCAACAAATTTGACATCGTTTTTATAATCTATATAATTCCATAGTCCTCCAACAGAAAATAAAAAAAGTGAGCAAAGAATTAATTTTTTTGGAGACATATTTCTAAATGAATAGACTAAAAATCCCATTAAAGCATATTGATATAGTATTTCGCCTGTCCATAATAATAAATAGCCATGGATTAATCCAAAAATTAACAACCAAAATAACCTTCTAAAGTAAATATCTGATCCTTTTATTCCTGCATCTTTTTTTTCAAGTCTGTTCAATAAAATAAACATCCCAACTCCAAATAAAAGTGAGAACAACGCTCGCATGGTACCTTCAAAAAGCATATTTGTGGCTATCCAAGTTGTGAGATCTAACCCGGAAAAACCACCTGAAACAGTTGGGTCTTCGTAGGAGCCCGCAAGCCCCATTCCGTTAATATTCATTAATAAAATTCCAAATAGCACGATACCTCTCATAATATCTAATGATTGAATTCGATCAGAGGCCTTTAATGGTTTAAATGTTGTTTCTGAATTTATCATAATTTTATTTAGTTGGTTGTTAATTTTAAAACTGAAAATAAATAAACTGTTCCCCGCTACCTTGGGCAATAGCAATTAGAAAAAGCATAAGGGCCCAAACAATACCTAGAACCATTGGAGATGTTTTTAAAGAAACTTCTTTCATTGAAGTATTTCTCATAACCCAATGGCATAAAAACAATAAGGCCACTACCAATGATACTTTTAGAATATCGAAAGGCTCAAGAATCTTTTCACCATCGGTTTGCATATAAAACATTGACTTAATCATATTCCAAGCAGTTTTAAATTCTCGTGCTCTAAAAAACACCCAAGTGATATTTACGCAAGAGAATGTTATAAAGGCTAAAAACATACCGTTCCAAGGGGTTATTTTAAATGGAATATATTTTCGTTGAAGTCGTTCTAAAATAAGATAGGTGCCATGTAAACCTCCCCAAATTATAAAAGTCCACGCAGCACCATGCCATAAACCACCTAATAACATGGTGAGCATTAAGGCAGCATACATTCTTGTAATCCCATAGCGATTTCCTCCCAAAGGAATGTACAAGTAATCTCTCAACCAACTTGATAGCGAAATATGCCAGCGTTTCCATAAATCAGAAAAGCCCAATGATGCATAAGGATATTTAAAGTTATCGGGTAAAATAATGCCTAGCATTAAGGAAATTCCAATGGCACAGGTTGAATACCCTGCAAAATCAAAGAATATTTGACCAGAAAAGGCGAGTGTGCCAATCCAAGCATCCAAACCGTGCAATAATTTATTAGACCCGAAAACAGTATCAGCAGTTCCAGAAAGTAATATATCTGCTAAAACTATTTTTTGAAACAATCCAATAGTTACCAAAAATATTCCCCAAAAAAATTGGTCTAGTGTGGCTTTCTTTTCTTCGTAAAATTGAGAAATTAAATCACCTGCTCTAACAATTGGTCCTGCCACAAGTTGAGGAAAGAAAGTTACATACAAAGCGAAATCTAAAAATGTTTTAGCACGTTCAGTTCGTTTTAAATACATATCTATGGTGTAAGACATAGTTTGAAACGTATAAAACGAAATTCCCATTGGTAAAATAATATCCATAGTTTGTGCTTGGTAGCCATAGCCATACGTATTAACAACAGTAGTGAAATTGTCTAATAGAAAATCTCTGTATTTAAAAAAACCTAAAAACCCTAAATTGGCAAACATACTCAGCAACAACCAAAGTTTACGTTTTCGCTCATTGTCTTCAGTGGCTAATTTTTTACCTGTAATCCAATCCACAACAGTAGATATCCAAAGGAGAATAACCAAAGGAGGATTCCATAACCCATAAAATACATAACTGGCCAACAGAAGCATGACTTTTTTAGAAGTCCAGCTAAATAGTTTTGAATAATACAGTGCTAAAACAATAACTAAAAAAACGACGAAACTTAATGAATTAAATAGCATAATTAGTTAGTTTTAGAGTTAGTTAATGCGCCATCTGCTTTCATAATTTTTAAAAGCTCTGATGTAAAATATTGGGCATCTTCTTTTGAAAGATGTGATTCTTCAGGACATTTTAGATTTTTAAATTGATTATAATCTTCAAAATGATAACTTTTAACTTTTGCTTGATTTACCAAGTGGTCCCAAAATTCTGCTCTTGGTAAAACATGGTTTTCACCCATTCTTACACCACCACTAGATGGAAATCGAACTAAAATAACATTGCCGTTTCTAGCCTTAAATTTTTTAAGATCTTCCATAAAAAAAGCCATAGTAGATTTTTTATCTGGCGGCGGAGCACTTTTTCCAAAAAAGTTCCAAACTTTTATAATGCTGTTCGCATAAGCAGTATCTACAACAGTTCTATTTATCATGCTCATGTTTCGGTCCAAATTAACATTACCAAAATTGTAAAATGGAGGTTTAATTGGCACTTCAGTACGTTTTCCTATTTGAATTTGACGTAATAATGATTTTAAATCAATATCATCTGACCATTCTTCTTCATCTGCCGATATAAATGCTAGATTTTCTTGTAACGGTATGGAAAGATGAAAATTGATACGTTGTGCATATGTTCTGTTTTTGAAATAATCTACTTTTGATTGCGCTCTACTCCAAGGAGAGGCCTGAGGAAAGGTGGTTGAAAAAAACAATCCTGGAGTAACGCCAATTAATATAGTACCTTTAAAATTAGTGTTATTTACTATGTCATGGAAAGTTGGTAAAGGAGAAGAACCAGTTGAAGCCAATTGGATTGGAGCTTTTCCAGTTTCATTTTCCCATTCCTTCAATTGAATATCAAAATAAGCTCTTGATGAGCCAATAATAATAACCTGATCATCAGACGCGGTTTCAACTTTAGCTCTTTGAAGTGCCCAAAGTGATTTTTCATCATTTATTGTAGGATAATAGCCTTGAGACCGCCAATAAATTTCCCAAACACTTAAGCCAATTATACTTAGCAAAAATGCGATAATTAGTGATTGTTTTAATTGCATGTTTTTGATTTTTTTAGTTGGTTAGTTATATTTAATTTATTGATGCATATGTATATAGAATTAGATTATGTATGAATTTTTAACGATGTAATATTTAATAAAAAATTCTCCAAACTTTGTAATTTAAGATAGGAGAATTGAAAAAAAAACAAACGTGTTGAGCATATATCGATGATAAATATTAATGAATTTTTTATCTAGTTTTTTAATCATTTTTAACTTTACGTTTTTTTAAAATCATAATTAAACACAATGTTCTTTTTATTCTATTGATTATATTTTTTTTAAATAGCTTATAATTAATGTTTTAATATTGTCATTGTGTTTTTAAAATTTTTCCATTTTAATTCATCTCCATTAATTGCATAAGTTTTGGAATTTTTAAAAAGAGCTGTAATCCCTCCAATTACACTACCTGAAATACCTCCAATTACAGCTCCAGCAGCCGCACCTTCACCTGCTGAATATGCAAAAATCCAAGCGTCTGGATCAGCAGTTGCAGCACCTAAAATTGCAAAAAATGACGCACCAGAAACAGCTCCAATAAGTAAGTTGTTTCCAACAGAATGTTTGGTTTTAATAAAGGAGATATTGTTAAAATAAATTTCTTTTGGCTCTAATTTTCCTTTTAATTGAATTGACGTATCAGAAATTGAGAGTATTTTTCCTTTACTTATTTTTTTACCTTGTAAATCATATACACGTACAAAAACTGTTGCGTTTTCAATTTCTTCTTGAGCAGAAATATTAATACTTATTATAAATGCGAATACAAAAAATAAATTTTTCATAATTTTATTTGGTATTTAATTCGATTTATGAACTTCCAATTCTATTTCAATTAAAAACTCTGGAAGAGCCAATTCCTTTACTCCAAGCCATGAACCAGTTGGGAATTGTTTGGTGTAGATTTCATTTCGATAACCAGAATGTTTCAAAAATTCTGGCATATTAGTGGTAAATACATTTTCAACAACAACATCGTCAAAAGTGCAACCATAGTGCTTTAACACTATATCTAAATCGGAATAGCAATTTTTCATTTGCTGAAGAAAATCTCCAACCGCTGTTGGATTCCCAGCATCATCCATACTAACTGCTCCTGAAATTTTAATATCGTTTCCAATTTTTACGGCATGTGAATATCCATACGCTTTTTCAGTTTCAGGACGAAGGCTGAAATACTCAGGTGTTTCTGTTTGAACTACTGGTTCTTTTGCTGTTTCTGTTGTTTTTTGGTTACAGCTATTTATTGAAGTTGCAAGCAATAACGTTACAACTCCTATTGCTAAAAAATTTATTCTTTTCATCTGTTTATAATATTTGTTTTTTATTGGAAGATGGAACGCCTATAATCATATCCCTGTGTGTCGATGATAATTGTCGTGGGCGTTTCATCTTGATTAAATTAAAATGTGCCTACTTTTTTAATTCAGTTTTCGGCTTTTCTGATTTTGAAATTGATTTGCGTTTATTTATTTCCAACACTATTCACTTCAATCCAATAACCATCAGGATCTTGAAAATAGATTTGCTTGATTCCGTCAGCTCTATTTGCATAAAACGCATTGTTGTTGTGTGCAGCTTCTTACTAATTTGCTTATTATTTTTTAGCTTGGAGTTGGTTATTCAAACTCAATGCGTCAGGAAAGCCCCATTGTTCAACTAATTTTCCATTTGCTATTCTGTAAATAGATGTTTCAAATATTGTAACTTTAATACCTGTTGAATCAAGCCCATTAAATTTTCCTTGATGAGTTCCTGTCGATTTATATCTTGTTACTACTTTATCTCCTTCTGCAATTATATCCACTATTTTTTCATTCCAATCTGGAAAAGATATTTTGTGACTTGAGATTGTATTCTTTGCTCCTTCAATTCCTTTCCACTCAATTCCGTTAATAAAGTGGCACACAAAATCTGGCGACATAATTTTGTCTAAATTGGCTACTTGACCATCAGACCACACTTTGTGATATTGTCTTACAATTTCCCTATTTACCTCTAAATCAGATTTCTGATTGTTTGAATTGCAGCCCAAAACATTTAATAAGACAGCAAGAATGATAAATTGATAAAATAGTTTTTTCATTTTCTTTTTTTTAAATTATTTGCCAACTCTTTTCGGTTTTCGGCTTTCCCGTTTTTTATTTATTTCCAACACTATTCACCTCAATCCAATAACCATCAGGATCTTGAAAATAGATTTGCTTGATTCCATCTGCTCGTAAGCTTATTTTATTTGGTGTTCCAGGCCAATCAGAATACCGAATATTCTTTGCTTCTAATGTTTTGACAAAAGCATCAAAGTTGTCAGTTGTCAATGCAAAATGAACTGCTTTATTAATAGTAACGGGTTCTTTTAAAATAGAAATCAAATGCAATTCTTTTCCTTCACCTAAAGAAAACCATCGAGTGGCATTAATCTTGGTATTATTGGTGATTTCCTGAAGTCCTAAAACGTCTTTATAAAACGTTGCTGATTCATCAGTGTTTTTTACAGATAATGCGATGTGATTAAAAGTAAAGTTGGTGTTTTGAGCTTTTACCATTCCAAAAAAGGCAAAAGCAATGAAGAGGAAGACTGTTTTTTTCATAATTATAGCTTTTGATTTTTTAATTTCATTTATTTCTTGTTCCAACTCAATATTATTTCAGTGATGAGTAACGGTATTGTCCAACAAAATCAAATTATTGTTGGTCCTCTTTCTTCAAACTTTTCCATTAAATTAATTGCAATAGGCAACTCATTTAACCAACGAAAAGTTACAAAAGAAAAGGTTAATACATAACTTCTAATCATCCATTCTCTGTGTTGTTGAATATATTTTCTTCTTACTGAAATATAAGCCATTGCTGCTTCGTCTGTAACATCTGCCACAAAATCTACTACATTTTCAAAATTGGCAAGTCGTTGTCGTGTTTCTTTTAATTTCTGTGCAGAACGCCCAACGAGCATTACGCTTGCGCCTTCTTCAAGAAATCGCTTTGCTGTTGCTTCGCCAATTCCTCCAGTTGCACCCGTTATTAGGGCTATCTTTCCTTCTAATCTTTTTTGATTTTTCACGATGTTATATTTTTAGTTATTTTAGTTTGAATAATTTTTCAAAGTTTCTTTTACGGGTCTAAATTGAATTCCTAAATCTTTTTTAGCCAAATCGTTTTTATAAACAATACTTGGTTTCTCTTTAGGTTCTTGATTGTTGAGCATTGCGCTCATATCTGAAACTTTATAGGTTTCGCTTGTCAATAAATAATCTTTGCCGTGCAATCCTTTGGTAGTTGCTGCTTTAAAAGTGGCATTGGCAACATCTTCAACATCTACAATGGCAAATGGAACATCGTTGTCATAAAGTGCTTGAATGAATTCGTCAGGAGCTATTTTATTTTTGATTAAATACTGTAATGCCGAAGAAGTAGAATCTTCTCTATCTGACATTGATTTCCCTAGAACCGCAACTGGCGAAACGGTACTGATCTCGAAAGATAAATTTCGATTGTCTTTGATAAATTTTTCTACAACTTGGTTGGCCATAAACTTGGCTTGAGAGTATGGATGACTATCAGTACTGGTAAATCGAGTATCGTTTTCATCAAAAGTATCCGTAAAATTTTTAGTTCCTGCTGGCATTGGGAAGTTTGTATTCCAAGCTGCAACCGAGGCAATAAAAACTACTTTTTCGATTCCTGGTGTATGACTAATTACTTCCAAAAAATTTTCAGTTCCTTTTATTGTTGGGTTAAACAACTGGTTTTGTGCATCTTCAAAATCTAATAAAAAAGGTGTTCCGCCATGAATTACAATATCACAATCAAAAACAAAATCTTGTAAAGTTGATTTATCCATTACATCGAGTTCGCTGATGTGTAAATTATCCGAATGGTTTAAATCCATTAAATGTCCGTATTTGTCTTCTCTAGTTATATCGGTTGCTGAAACTTTTACTAGAAAATCGTTGTTTAAAAATGCTTTGGTGATGTAGCTTCCTATGAAACCAGAGCCACCAATGATGCCTACTTTTTTCATGATTTTATGAATTAAAAAACCTGTTCGCTCCTATTTAGCAACGAACAGGCTCAGGAATTAACAATTATTTTGTTACGGTTGTTTCTGTTGGCAGCGGCGGCGGAAGTTTTTGTAAATCCACCATTATTTCAGAATTATCCCAATAGCCATCTTCTCTTACAATTTTTCCATCTACGAATTGTGCTGTATTATGAAACGGAATTTCATATATTTTTCCGCTTGATTTTAAAGTTCCTCTCCATATTCCCCAATAATTTACCCAAGTTTCGCCTTTGTCAGTAACCACCATTTCATAATCTATGTCTTCTACAACCCAAGTAAATAATTTGGCATCATCTTTATTTTTTTCGATAGCCTGTGCTACTGTTATTGCCTTTGCTGTAATTACATTATTTGCTATTTTGGCTGTGTCTGCATAATAATTAGGCATATCATCCCAATTCATTTTTTTATAATCGTTCATTACCTTTTTATAAGTGTCAATTTCTGCTGATTGTTGTGTGTAACGTTGTTTTTGATTACACGATGATAGTGATAAGACTATCACAAGTCCGAGTAGTAATAAATTTTTCATTTTAAAGAGTTTTTAGTTAAACCTCACAGCCCCAAAACTTCAAGACTGTGAGGTTTTGAATTAATAATTATTTTGTTGCAGTGTAGCTCAATTCTGGACGTATATAGCCTGTTACTGGGTCATAACGAGAAATATTTTTGAATAAATCATCCATTAGGAGTTTCATTTCTTCGCCCAATAGTTTATCATTTTCATCGGATTGTTTTGCATAAGATTGTTCATCTTTTGCTGAAATTGCTACCAGAAAATATTCACCCAAAGTTCCATATCCACTATGATATACTCGGAAATATTCTTTAGAACCTTTTTTAACATAAAGGTCTTTTATGGCTTTCATTTTTTCTGCCACAATTTTAGAAGTAGAAGGCGTTACATATAAATAATGGTATTTTCTATAATTATTGCCTTCCTGTGCAGCGATTGCACCTTCTGGCATATAGGTAAGGCTTTCGATTCGAGTAATGATATAACTGCCGTGTCTATCATAGCATTTATTGAAACGATCAAAAAGAGCTCTAAATTTATCTTTTCCCATTTTATCTGCCAATGGAGCAAAACTATCTACATCAAGTGATGCCATATTCTTAATTGATTCAAAAGTCAAATAGGTTCCATTGTCAAGTCTTACAGCCGTCCAGTCAGCATTTTGTAAATTGTATTTTTTACATTCGGCTACAAAAGCTTTAGAGATTTCAACATATTCCGCTTCCATTGATGGTTTTACATAATCTGCATGAATAGAGAACATTTGGTTTTGAGCATTCAATGTAAGGTTTGCAGTTAGTATTAGTGTTGCTAATAACATTGTGTTTTTTAAGGTTTTCATGATTATTTGTTTTGTTGAATAAACCTATGCTGATTTGAAAAGCATATAGGTTTGAAATTATTAATTTATTTGTTATCAACCCTTTCAGAGTTTTAAACTCTGTCGGAGTTGTTGATTTTATTTATTTCGAACTCAAATCAGCTCTATAAAAAAGTAATTCGCTCCATTGCTCATTGATATGCTCTTTGGCATTATCATTGAAAATTCCCCAAGAACCTCTTCCATGTATTTTTTCGTATGTATCTACAAATGATTTTCTAAAACCAGCTTCTTTTTCTTTTAATCCTTGTTTGTATCTTCTAGCAATAGCAAATTGTGCAGGTCCAGAACCATTTGTTTCATAAACTGCTACTGTTGAACCGTTTGCAGCCCAAGCGGCTTTCATATTTTTTAGCATAGTAGCTACTCTATAATTAGAAATACCTTGTTTAGGATAAATGTGTGTAACTTGAACTTTGTCCGAATAATCGCCAATAGCCACTGTACTCAATGAATCGATGTAAACAGAATAACCACTAGATGATTTATCAGTTAAATAAATGGTCACGCTTTTATGCCAATCATTGTTATGCTCTACATTAATATCGCCTCGTTTGTCTTCTGATTCCCAACTTTTAGGTCCTTCTACAATATGGTAACCTCCAGCATCTGGTCCTGATTGAATTTGAAATACACGCCATTTAACATCACCAACATGGTACTTCTTTGCGTGATTAGCGAGTGCTTTTTCGAATTCCATCACTTTATCCACCTTAGGAAATACACGATTGGTCGAAATTACATTTTTGGTTTGGCTTATGCCTAAAAAAGGAATAAGCATCAAGAGAAGAAAAATAGTCTTCATCTTACATTGGAAATTTTTTTTCATAATTTATTGTTTATTAAGTTAGTAGAATAATTATTTATTCTCAGTCTAAATAACATATAATCAATTAGAAATAAACTCGAATTAGGACGAAATGGGATATAAAATGTCCGAAGAGTATATTTTATTTATCGGGTAGGGAAGTATATTAGGTTTTTAAGTCCATTTTTCAGACAACCAATTTCTATAATTTAAAATCAAAAATTATTGTGGTACCATTTTGTGTTAATTCATTCATTATACCATTCAATTGATGGGTAAGCAACGAAATTAATTGCCCTCCAAAACCTGTGCCTTGAATACTATCTGATTTGCCAATACCATTATCAGAAAATTCGAGATGAAGCATTTTATTATTTTGTATTTCTAATTTTAGGGTAACAGTTCCTTTTTTGCCATTTGGAAAAGCATATTTTATAGTATTGGTCAATAATTCATTGATAATCAATCCTAATGGAATAGCAGTATCAATATCTAAATCGAGTTTTTCCATTACTATTTCTATATCGAATAATTCTTCGGCTTTAAAACTATGCATAATGCTTTCGCTCAAGCTCAATAAATATCCTTTCATTTCTAGGGCACCAATATTTTTGCCTTGATACAATTTTTGATGAACAATTCCTATAGAATTAACCCTATTTTGCCCGTCTTTTATGGCTTCTTTAATACTTGGGTCATTAGTTTTAGCCGATTGTAATTCGAGTAAACTCGATATTACTTCAAGATTATTTTTTACCCGATGATGAATTTCTTTTAGTAGTAATTCATTTTCTGCATTTTTTTTATCCAGTAAAATGTTTTTATTTTCTAAGTCATTATTAAGTATTGCCAACTGATTGATGCTTTGTTGTTTTAACTTATAATTTCTATAGAACCAAACAAGCAATATTGCAACAGTAAGCAATGCAATAATGGATATAGTTTGTTGAGTTTGTTTTTGAGTAAGTTTTTTTTCTTGTTTTAATAAATTTATTTGCAACTCATGTTCTCGTAAACTTCTTTCATTTTTTTCTTTTTGAAAAATTGAGGTTAACAAATAATATTGTTTAAAATAGATAAGTGCATTGGCTAAGTCTCCTTTTAATTGGTAGGCTTGACCTATATATTGCGTCATAGATTCTGCAGCATAAAGGTTTTTTATACGCATATATCCATCTCTACTTTCATTATAATTGCTGATTGCCAAGTCGTATTGTTCGTTTCTTAGGTTTATATCTGCCAATAAGCCATATCCGTAAGGTGTAATGCTACTTGTATTAATTTTATGGGTTTCCATTATTTTTAAGGCTTTAATAATATTTCTTTTACCTTCATCGTATTGCTTTTGATTAATTACAGTTTGCCCTTGTGCTGGTGAAGTAATTTGTTCCCTGCCCAAACAAACATAATACCAGGCAGGGATAATTGGGTTTTTGGAATATTTCAAAATCTTTTGCATTTTATCGAAATAATAATACACAGAGTCGCTGTTTCTATCTGTATAATAACTAATTATTGACCTGTAAATCGAAAAGAGTTCTTTTGTGTTTTTTTCTTCCCCCAATTTTTGGTAGTAAGAAAGGCTTTTGGAGAGGTTTTCTAAAGATAATTTTCGTTCTTCTTCTAATTGGTATCTTTCGTAGTAAGCCCCCTTATTCATTAAGTTTTTCGCCACTAAATCAGGGCTTTTAAAATCGTCAGTTAGGGTGAGCGCTTTCGAAAAAAGTACCAATGATTTTTTATGTTCTCTTAATTCGAGTTTGATAGCAGCCCAATTGATCAGGAAGTTATATTCTAAAAGCTTGTTTTGTTTGATTTGAGTTTTATTCAAGTAGTACCATCCTATTCTAGATAATGAATCTAATCCAGATAAAGTATAATTGCAAGTTAACAAATCGGCTTTTTGTAAATAAATAGAAGCCAATTGTTCATAGTGTAACCCAGAATTGTTTCGGAGTAATTTCGTTGCTTTTTCATAATAATAGGTTGAACTATCTCGGTTAAAATGCGGAATTTCTTGAAAATATTGTGCTTTATTTTGATATGTACTACTCCACTTCAAAACTTCATTGGAAGAAAGTTTATTATCATAATGGTTCTGAGAATATCCTTTACAAATAATATGAAGCAAAATATAAAGTATGATTTTATTCATAAAAGACGATTAGCAGATTATACTTTTTGAATATGAAGTAATAATTTTTTCTTCAATTCGGCACTTAGTGGGATTGCTTTTTTTGCAATTACGACATGATTTGTAGCAATTTCGTCTATATGTGAAAGGTTGACAATAAAGGATCTGTGAATGCGTAATAATGTTTTCGACACCAGTTTTTCTTCAATATCCTTGAGGGTCATTACTAAAAGATGTTCCTTGTCTTTACAGTGAATTTTGCAATAATTGCGTTCGGCTTCAATGTATAAAATATTGTCTATATAGATCTTTACCATTTTGTCGTGACTCCGCACAAAGATGCAATTACTCAAAATAAAAGGCTCTTCAGAAACTGTATCCAAGTTCTTTTTATGGTTTTGTTCCTCTTGAATTCGAGCTAATGTTAACTCAATAGCACGCTGTAAATCTAATTTTTTGAATGGTTTTGAAATGAATGAGTAAGGGTTAGTAGCTTTTGCTCTGCTAAAATGTGCGTCGTCAGAGTTGGCCGTTAAATATATTATAGGAATTTTATATTCTTTCTGAATTAAATGAGCCAATTCAATACCGTCTAAATTGCCTTTTAGATTAATGTCTATCAAAAGAATATCAGGAATATGCTGCCGAATTTGTGGCAAGACTTCTTCAGCCCTCGGAATAATTCCAGTTACTTCATATCCTAAATGAGTGAGCTGCAACGAAATATTGGCAGCTATAATCATTTCATCTTCTACTATTAAAATGGTATTATTTTTATTCATATATAAGTTTAAGTAGGCGTATTAATTAATTTTTCAAATGTTTTCACCACAATCATTGGGTCTGTAGGTGCATTTTCATCAGCAAATGCAGCATGAACTTGATTTCCAAAGTTTTCATTAAATTCAGCTACATGCTGGTACGCCTTTGCAATTTCTTCGTTGGCTGCAGGAATCATACTTGGAAAAAAATTAGTGGCAAAAGGTCCAGGTTCTACAATAACCACATCAATTCCTAATGGTGCAAGTTCATAACGCATAGTTTCACTGAGTCCTTCAACGCCCCACTTACTGGCATGATAAATGCCAAATCCTGGAGCTGCAATTCGTCCTGCAATAGAACTTAACTGGATAATTAATCCTGATTTTTGGGCACGCATTCCTTGAAGTACTGCATTTGCCGCCCGAATGTTTCCAACAATATTCAAATCTAATTGTGCTAAACATTCAGCAGACGTAAAAGCTTCTATAGGTCCTCCAAACCCACGTCCGGCGTTATTAATCAAAACATCTATTGTGGGTATATTAGTCATTGCTTCTTTTACACTATCATCGGATGTAACATCCATTTCCAGCACATCTATTTTTAAAATCATTAAATGTTGCGAATTCTTTTAAACTTGAAGCAGCTTCTAAATTTTTTCCATTTACGTTTCTCATGGTTGCATATACATGGTGTCTTTTTTCTGCAAGGTATTTGGCTGAATCAAATCCAAATCCTGAGCTACAACCGGTAATCAATATTTTTTTCATTTTGTGTAATTTTAAAAATAGTTAATAGTAGTATATTTAACCTTATAGGTCTAATAATTAAAATCGTTACTCTAATGAATTTTGAAAAATTAAATAAAAAATGTGCGTTACTATTTTTAAGATTATTTTTTTAATTCTGAATGCAATTTTTAATCGAAAATTACAGATTTAAAAAAATAATCTTAAAAATAGTTAAACGAACTAATTTAATAAATGGTTGCTATTTTGTTACAACATCATCTGCTTGCTTGGTGTCGGTAAATTGCTGAAAACTAATTACTTTACCATCTTTAAATCCCCAAAGATGAGCCATTTGTGCATTTAATACGGCACCATTTTTTTTGTATTTTGCCTGATAACGACCAGTAGCTAGTACCATATCGTTTGATACATTATGTATTTTAATATCAACAAGATTATAATAGTCCCATTCGCCACCAACACGTGCAAAAACTCCGTTTAAAACAGCATCAGGCCCTATATACGGATTTCCATCTGCGTACGGGAAATTTTCAGCTTCATTCCAAACAATTTTGGCATCAAAAGTAGCAAGAACTGCAGGCACATCGCCTTTGGCAAAATTGGCATACAAATTTTTTATAGTGGCTACATTAGATGGATTAACAAGATTGTTTTTTGCGGCTTCAACTTCTTGAAGTGCAAGAACAATTTCAGTAGGATCCCAATACCCGTGTTCTCTTACAATTTTCCCATCAATGAATTGGTACGTTAAGTGAATTGATATGGTTACTTCTTTGTTATTTGCGGCTAAAGTTCCTTTCCAATCTAACCAAGAATTTACCCAAATTTCACCTTCATCGGTAATAACCATTTCATATTCTTGTCCTTCCTTTAAAAAACCACGTTCTTTATAATTAGCATCATTTTGTTCATGATACTTAATCACTTCGCTTGAAAGTATTGGGGTGTTTGTATTGAAATACGTTTTTGACGTATCTGCATACATACTAGGATCGTAGGCTTTAGTATTGTAATTTTCTATTAAAGATTTAACAGTTTCAATTTCTGGTGTGTCTTGCGAATAGCGTTGTTTGTTACAAGCTGAAAACAGAACTATAGATAGTCCTAATAAAATAAGTTTTTTCATAATTTAAAATTTTAGTTAGTAGTAAATATTATTGTTGGTTTTATAATTTCATTTTTTTAGTTCTTTTTTGAATTAATGAGTCCATCTAAAAATTATGTTACCACCTGCTTAATTTCAGGGGTTGAGGGAAATTGCAAATCAATACACCTTTATTATTTTCAGACAGACTCAAAAATGTCAACCTATTTATTCTGTTGCTACTTCATTCACTTTTGCCACTGTTTTTTCAATTAAAGCAGCAGTGATTGATGAAGTATCATAATATCCATATTCTTCAACTATTTTGTTATTAATAAATTTTAGTGCAATGTGTACAGGCATTACAAGTTCTTTGTTTGTTTCATTAACCTTAGCTTCCCAAGTTCCCCAGAAATAAACCCACGTTTCATTTTTGTCGTCTATAATCATTTCATAAAATAAGTCTTTGTCTGAAAAATGATAGCTCGAATAGTTTGTTAGGGTTTCTTTAAAATTGCTTTCAAGTTGTTGTGGAGTAATAGCAGTAAGGCTATTATGATGAACTTTTGCAGTATCAGCATAATGAGATATCCAACTTTGCCAATTTCCATCTTGATAATCTTTTACTAATGCTTTTGTAACATCAATTTCAGGTGAAGTTGTTGTGTAACGAGCAGGTTGATTGGTACAGGCTACTAGGATTGCTAGTGTAAATGCAAATAAAATTAGTTTTTTCATGATTTTTAATTTTTAGTTAGTAGTAATATTTATCGATGTTTATATTCATTTATTCAACTCTTAAAATAGAGTTTGCATTGCTGTTTTTGGTCAAAACTAGCACTTGATAAAAAATAGGTGGTGAATAAAAAATCTGTAAAGTAGCTTTCAAGAAAATAAGAGCCATCTTTTATGCCTATGCTTCCATTTATGTTTTTTTAGTTAGTAATCAACTAATGAATAACATGTGATTTCGCATAACTCATCAATATAAATTGAAATTAAATGTAGCCTGAACTACTTAAAATTTACTGACGATAAAATTTAGGGGTTAAAAAATGCGATAAAAAACACACTATTTAAGAGTTGAATGATGTAAATATATAAAAAAAATAATATAATAAATTGAAATTCAGTAAATTATTTTAGTTCTATAATGAAGTAAGATAAATTCAAATACTGACTTGGGTTAATCAATTATAATTTAAACAGTTTAAAATGTAAACTAATAAACGGAAAACAAACATTTTTTGAATTGCATAATAAAATAGTTAATCAAACCATTTCGATTTTTTAAAATAATAAAAACCAATGAGTACAATAAAAATCATTACTCCAAGAACTACAAAATATCCATATTGTGTTTCTAATTCGGGCATATTTTTAAAATTCATGCCATAAATACCTGCTAAAAAAGTAAGGGGAATAAATATTACCGAAATTATGGTTAAAGTTTTCATAACTTCATTTAGCCTATGATTTTGAATATTAAAAATAAGGTTAATGCTACTTTCAAATTGCTGCAAGTCAAAATCAATATCATCAATCATAAAATTTGCTTGTTCTTTTAATTCGCTGAAATAAGAAGTTTCAAAATCTTCAATATCAAGATTTTCAATTTTACTGATTGCTTCTCGCAAACTGCTAATTGCTTTTTTTAGGATAAATAAATTTTGTTTATTGTTTTCTATAACTATGGCAAACTCAGGGCTAGGTTTTACTTTCGATAAATCTTTTATTTCTGTACTTTTTTCAAGTAATTTTTCATAAGCATCATAATAGTTGTCTACAATTGCCTCAATTATTCGATACAATAAATAATCAGCTTTCTTTTTTCTTATAATGCCTTTATTTTCAGCAATTCGTTCTCTGATATGTTGAAAATAATCGCCTGATTTTTCTTGAATACTCCAAACAAAAGTTGGAGATACTATAAACATCATTTGCTCAAAGTAAAAATTATTATTCACATAATGTAATGTTTTGAACGTTAAAAAAATAGAATTATCTAGTTCAATTATTTTATTTCTATGTTCATTTTCAATAATTAAATTCATTAAAAAATCGTCTAAATTATTTTGATGAATAACTTTTTTAAATTCATCTTTATGGTCAAGCCCATACACGTTAAACCATTGAATTTTATTAGGTAACTTACTAATTTTAAATTCATCAATATTTTGAAAAACCTTTTTAGAAGATTCCGTAGTAGAATATTCAATTAGTGAAGTTTGGCTCAGAAAATGTGCCATTGAATTTGAAGCTAACGTGTTTTTATTTTTCACGAGTTGTATAATTTGAATAGTTGAAGATACATAATAATTAGAAATTCATTTATTATGAGCATAATTTTAGTATTTTAAATAAATATTTTGAAGCGTTTTTTCAATATCACTTTTTATTTGGGTTGTACTTTCTAGAAAATGATTGTTCATATAACTGAAAATAAGAATTGTTCCCTTTTTCGTTTTTAAAAAGCCACTTAAATTATAGTTGTTGGATAAAGTTCCTGTTTTTGCAAATATATATGGTTCAGTACTTTTAAATTGATTTTGTAAGGTACCAGAAATACCACCTTGCGGAAAATAGGTAATTAATTCAGGAAAAGGAATCTCGTTGTACAATTGTTCTAACACAAAAACCATATCTTTTGGAGATATTAAATTGTAGCGAGATAAGCCCGAACCATCAACCCAACGCGGTTTTTGAGGCAATTTGTACAAATAATTAGCTAAAGAATAGTCTATTGCTTTTTGAACATTATATGTATTTGCAACTTCTTTACCAACCTGTAATAGTAATTGTTCAGCAATAAAATTATCGCTATCAATTAATAATTTTTTATAAAGATTGCTATATGATTCAACATATAATTTAATAAACGTGTAATTTTTATTTGGTGGTACTAATTGAATACTTTTTCCTGAGATTTCTTCCAAAACATTTTTGACAACTTGATTGGAAGTAACAAAAGGTGTTTTTTGAATTTTATCACTTTTTTGAAGTAAATAAAATAGATTTGAATGCACTTCTCTAGTTTTTGAATTAGATTCAACAAGTTTTATAAATGATTTGAAATATGCTGGATTTGATTGAATTACATTATTTTTATTTTGATAAGTAACAACATTTCCACTAACAGGAAACAGGTTCTTCTCGGGCATAAATGCAAAGGAATAATCGTCCCAAGCCCAACCGGAGCCATAAACTGGCTCGTCAATTGCAGCATTAATTAAATAGATAGGCAATTTAGTATTTTTTAAAAACTCAAGAATTTTTGTATCGTTAAATCCGTAATTAAACGAAGGGTTTGCAGTTCCTTTTATGATTAATGAGTCTTTAGTTTCATAAAATTCTAAGCCAGGAACAGAATCTTTAAAAGTTCTAAAAGCGGTGTAAAATGTTAAAAGTTTGGTATTAGAAGCAGGCGTAAAATAGGTATGACCATTATAATTTATTAGTTCGTCTTTTGTTTTTGGGTTGTATAATACAAACCCTTTGAAATCAGATTTATTTTTAGCTTCAACTTTAAAGTTTATTTTAATTTTTCGAGTTGAACTGCACGAGCTTAAAAATAACAAAAAAGCCATACTTATCATTAATAAAATGGATGGTATGGATTTTAATTTAGTCACAAACTTATTGTATTTCTTCAGTGTTTTTTCCCAGTCCTGTTAAACCAGCAGAAACAATAAACTTCATTAAATCGCTAGAATTAACATTTAAAGGTTTAACATTTGCTTTTGGTACAATAAAAAGTTCACCTGAAAAGTTATAAGAATGAGGAAAATACACCGCAACTTTATCTAGTTCGTCAATAATTTCTAAGTTTTTAGCAGTTATAAATCCTAATTTTTCTAAATCGGTAATTGAGTTTACTTTGACTAAAACTGGTTTGTTGAATTTTTTTTCTTTGCCAACAAATGCCGAAAATAAATCGTTAAAAGCTGAGTATACAAAATTTAGTAAAGGAACTCTTTCTATCACTTTTTTAAACAAAACTTTTAAAGGTTGGGCAATAAATGTTCTTCCAATAAAACCGACCAAAATTAAAAAGAGAAGCAGTGTTAAAATACCTAATCCTGGAATTTCAAATCCAATTAAAGAAACTAATTGTTTTTGTAAAAGTCCATCAATAAATGTAAAAACTGAATAAATAACATAAGCTGTAACTCCTAAAGGCGCAATATATAAGAGACCTTCGAGAAAGTAATTAATAAGTTTTCTAATTATTTTTTTCACATTAAAGATTTTAAAATTAAAATTATTATAAAATTAACAAGGGTTTTCACTGTAAAAGAGATCTTTTCATAATCCTAATAAATTTTTCTAGCACTAACCAGTTTAAATTTTAAAGAGACAAATGCCAATGAATTATTATGTAAATCTAATGAAAATGAGCGAGATTTTAAGGTACATTAAATCATTTTTGTAGCTGTATAAATTGAGATTTATAACATTATGATATTATCTTAACTAAAATAAATAGCAAGTTTTAGTTTAATTAATAATCGCACTAAGGTATTGCCAAATTTCGTTGTGAAAAATAATGGGAACTAAGCTGTTATCTGGAGCTTCTCCAAACCTAATTACTACTATATTTTTACTTGGAAGAATGTCTATAAACTGACCATTTTTACCCATTGCGGCTACTAAATCGGTTGGGGCAGCAGGTGCTAATGAGGTGTTAAACGAGTTTGGTAAAACTGGATATACAATAGAAGATTTACCATTTAACCACCATAAATACCCATAAGACGGATTCAAGCTTTGAGAACTAGTTATCATATTTTTAAAATAGGTAGCATCTTTCATTAATTGTTTGGTTTCCCATTTCCCATTATTTAAAATTAGTAAACCAAACCTTGCCGCATCTCTTGCTGTACTATAAAATACGTTGTTATAACCACTTTTAATCCAGGTGCCTTTCATTCCAATTTTGCTGTTAAGGTTGTTTTCAGTATATTGATTGTAGGTAATTCCAGCAGTATTGGACACAACTTTTTCTAATAGGGTATAAGGTGCATTATGATAAAACCATTGGCTGCCAGCATCTACTTTATATTTGAGGCAAATAGCATCGGTACAATCAACATCTAAAACATTATAATCTAACCCAGTGGTCATTGTTAATTGATGTTTAACGGTAATTAAATTTTCTTTTTCTAATGGCAAACTCGACCAATAAGCACCTAAATAAGTAGATGTTTTTGAATTAATATTCAATAAACCATCTTCTTGAGCAATACCAACTAAATAAGCTGTTATAGTTTTACCTGCCGAAGCCCAATACCAACTTGAATTTTTATCAAAATTACCTGTGTTTGTAATAGTAGAACCCCAATATTTCTCCAATACTATTTTTCCATTTTTTAAAACAATAAATGCCCTTGTGTTTTTTGATGAAAGAAAATCATAGAGACTATTTAAAGATGAAGTGTTCCAGTTTAAACTTTCTGGTGTCGAATTTTCCCATTCTTGAGAATTAATAGGAGGGAAGTACTGGTTATTTAAATTGTTATCGGTTGAAGAAACATCTTCAGAACTATTACAACTTAACAGTATATATAAAAAAAATGGTGTTAAAAATCGATTCATTTTATAAATTTATTGGGTATCGATAAATTGTTTTAAACGCAATTTTATAAAATAATTCCAACCATTTTGGCAGCTTTCACTAGTGAATTCAGGAATGTCCTTTGGATAACTTTTTAAAACAATACTTGTAACTTTAAGTTTTGTGCCATCAATTGTTTTCGACAACTCGAAAATAACATTTCCATCGCCTACATATTCTTCATATTTCCAATTATAGACTATTTTTTGATTGGGAATTACTTCAATTATTTTCCATAAATGCATAAAGCTTCGTGTTTCAGCCTGAACATTAAATTTTGTTGAAAATCCTACTTTTGGTTCAAAAGAGGGAATGTTTTCAAAAAACCATTGTTTCATTAAATCTAATTCTGTAATTGCTTTCCACACTTTTTCTATGCTTTTTGAAAAGTTTTCTTCAACAGTTATTGTTATGCCATCATTTGTCATTTATTGTGAATTTTAGATAAATATACTATGTTATTGATTTTAAATTAATTTTTTCAACAAAATTACCCATTACTCCCATCAATTAAGTAATAAGAATAAAATAATGTCGTATTTTATTGCGTATATATAATAATTTTCGTATATTTATCTCATTATGAGATATATAACACTTAAAAATGAAGAGATTGAGGTATTGGAATACCTTCATCGGAATAGCCCTA
>NZ_JAUYUD010000106.1 GCF_030692605.1 Lutibacter sp. | reverse complement strand
TACCGTATAACTTCCTGCCGGTGCTGTAATTGTATTTCCTGATTGAGTAACTCCTGTTGATGGAGTTACAGCATAGGTATAAGTAGCATTATAGTTTGTAATTATAAAACTTCCTGTTGAAGTTGAACACGTTGGCTGGGTTACTGTGCCAATTGTTGGTGTTGGTGGAATTGGAATTACTGTAACTACTACAAGTCGTCTTGGGGTAGTTACTGTTCCGGTTGTGGCTTCAATATAATAGTTTGTTGTTGAATTTATTGGAGGAGTTATGAAAGTTGCTATTGCTCCAAAAGGAATTGAACTAACTGTTATTGTACTAATTGGATTTACTGCACCTACTGCATCATATAGTTTATAAGTAGTTGAACTTATTGGAGTAGGGTTTTTAACAGCGGTAATAGTTGCTGTACCAGAACCACAAACATTTGTTGATGTTACGTTTACTGTATTATAACCACCTCCCGATACAAGTTCTGGAAAACTAATGGTACCTCCTCCTCCCCCACAAGATGCCACTCTATCAGGTCCTATCCATATCCGATCAGAAGAACTACAACTTGACGTATCACTAATGTTTCCACCGCTTTCAACTATAATTGATGAATTTGCTCCTAATCTCAAATCATAATTTCCACTGGAAAAACTAATGGTAGCATTATTCCTTACTATAAATTGTATAGCACCATAACAACCTAAATCTAAATCTATATTCATATTTAATGTTGTTGAGGTTACACCATCACCAACATAAATAATTGTATTACTTCCAAATGTTGTACAATTTATTGCAGTTGCATTTACTGTTGTTCCAGTAATTGTATATTGGGCATTTCCTTTAAAAGAAAAAACTAAAAAAACCAGCAAAGCAATGAATTGTGCTTTTTTAGCGATGCTTTTTACAAGATTATTTGAGCTCCAAATAGTCGGAAGCGAAACTTCGTTCTTTTGACTTATTCTATTTACAATAATAGTATTTTTCATATCATATATTATTGTATTTATAAATTAAAATAGAAAGTAAATTTGGTATTGTATTATATCGCGAAAGTATGATATTTAAACCATTATTTTAAGCAATTTTACCATTGGATCAAAATTGATAATAAATAGTACGTTTAAACATTTAATCAGAAAAAAAATGAATTGTTAACTTACTCATTTAAAACTTAAAAGCAAAAAAAAATCTCGTTTCTTGCGAGATCTTTTTTGTTAATTATTTAATACTTTTTTAGATAGAATACCTTCATCGGTGAAAATATTTATTATAAAAATTCCTCTTCGAAGGTTATTAACTTGTAAATTCAAATACTCACCGTTTAATCCTTTTTCCCAGGATTGAATTTTGAGCCCCAAAAAGTTAAATATAGCAACTTTATTAATCTTAATTAATCGGTTATTTTTAATTTTAATTGTTCCATCTGAATTATTAACATGAATTACTAATTCGGAATGAAAATTATTTTTATTTTTATTACTGTCACTATTAATTTCATTATTATCAATAATTTCATTCTCGATGTTTTCATCTATTAAAACGCTTTCTATACTTGTATCGATTGAAATTTCCTCTATTGAAGGTGTTGGTATACTTGAACTAATTATAGCATTTTTCTTAAATTTAATTGCAAAGCGATTATGATATTCTCCAGGTGATAAAGAAATTTTGTATGCATTATTTTGAATGTCATACGTTTCATTCAAATGTTTATCAATCAAATGCACTGTAAATCCACTAATAGGATTTTCAATTGCATCCAATTTTATACTAACTGTGCCCCCACTAATTGTTCTCACTCCAAGTAAAAACTCTTTATCTTCGGTTATGATATTTGTTGCCTGAATTACATATTTTTTTCTTTCCAAAATCCAGTACATATCGTCTTCAAAAATTTGATAAATTTCAGCGTCATACCCCCAATCTACACCATCGGTAGTGTTTTCGTCAATAGTTAATAATAATTGTCGATGATCAATTTTGGGAGCATCAAAACCTATTCTGAATTTTGGGCGTAAATCAGAAACTTGAGAAAAAGAAATCAAGCCAATTAAAAGAAGTAAGATTGTAAAAAGAACTTTTTTTTTCATAACACTGTAGTTTATATGAAATTTGGTATATTTTTCTTTATAAGAATATACTAATATTACAAACAAATCTGATAAAAGTTTATTGGCAACGTCTTAATTTTGATAGCACTAAATTACATCATATATTTAATATAGACAAATAAATAGTAATATTTATTATACAAATGGTTATTTTATATAAATAATTGGTAATATAATTAAATTTGTGGTTAATTTACCTTTTCAGTGTAATTAAAATTATTCAATAATTATTTTCTTACTAAATTTTCCGTTAGAAGTAAATACTTGAACAATATATACACCTGTGGCTTGTTTAACAGGCAATGTTATTGTTCTTGCCGTATAATTACCTTTCCACGTTTGTATGGTTTGTCCTAAATAATTAACCAATTGAATGCCGGTAATATCTGCATCTACTATTTTTTTTATGGTTAATTCTGAAGTGTGGTTGTTCATAAATACTTTTACACCTTCAATTATGGTCATTTCATCTTTGGTAAATAATCTAGGTTGAAAAACTACCGAAAATCTATCTACATATTCGCCTTTTTCTAAATTAATTTCAAACGGCTGATCATTAATTTTATAGGTTTCTCCGGTTAGGTTATCTTTTATAAAGATTTCCGTGTTCTTATCCACGTTTTCTAAAGCTTGAATTTTTATTTTAATCAAACCTGCTATCTCTGTCTTAATACCTAATGGCAACTCTTGATCTTCATTAAAATTATTTATTGCCTGAATGACCAACTTGGTATCGCCCATTTTCCAAAACATATCCTCTTCTCCAACATCGGCTATAGGTGCATCATATCCTAAATCAAAACTATTTGAAGCATTTATATCAGCACCTACTAACAATGCCCTGTGATACCCTTTTGGAGAACTATAGTGTAACCTTATTTTTGGCCTAGTGTCTCCTTTGCCTTGATCGTTAATAACATTGTTTTCATCACTTCCTTTAAAAAAAAGTGACCCAACACCTGAACTTGCCCCTTCTCTTTTAAATTCGCGCTGACTGTTTTTAAATACAATATTTCCTCCTTGAATAGCAGGCGTAGACCCAGATACTCCCGCATCTAAACTTGTATTTACAAAAAATCCTTGGTTTACTGGTATGTATCTTTCAGGTACTTTATTACCCTCAGCAAGGTTAGCATTTATTCGACTATCAATTGAAATGGCCTCAATGCCTCCCATTAAAGTATAGGTGGCATAACCGCCTACATATTTAGCTAAAACATGTGTTTTACCAGAAAAATGATGCCAAAAATACAATACACCATTAAAAACATTCACCGCATTTCTTCCAACTTTACTATTTATGGTTTCAGCAATATTGTCCTTAATAAACTCATCGGCATTTAATGCTGATGGATATGGATTCCCTATCAGTCTGTTTTTCTCACTTGTAGATTTATCTAATGGCAAAGTAAAATCTCCATTATACGGTTTTCCTCTAAATTTATAATTCTGATTGTCTGTAATAGCTGCCGTACCAGAGGTTCCTTTCATGGTATACCCTTCTCCTGGTAACAACGCCGTAGTTTGATTTATTTTTATCCAAGAATTATAATCATTTGATGGCCCATAAAATTTATATAACCAGTAACTACTAATTCTTTTAGGAATTGTAGCGGCGCCATCTGCCCACGTATGGGATGCGCCAAAACTAATTCCCAATGGAGATGCAGTGGTGGATGCGTCCATTAATCTTCCTGCTATAGTAAAGTTGGCGTTTGTGCTTGCTACTCCTGTTCCTCTAGCACCTGTATTTCCAGAAATTGGTCCAACATTAGACGACCAGTAATTATAATTATAACTGCTTTGGGTACCTTGCTGGTCTCTATCTAAATAACCTCCACTATCGGCGTCTAAAATACTTCCGGGTTCTTGTACTAATTGCGATTCGCCTACTAAATCTATAACTCCATCTAATTCTAAATACCAACTCACATTTAATTCAGAATCATTTTGAATTTTAAATATTATCGGGTTTGAACTTAAGTCTTGGTTATTAACAATTAAACCCAAATGCTTTTGATAGGCATTATAACTAATGTTTTTATGTTCTATTTTAACAATAGACCAATCATAGGTTATTGCATCTGTACCTTTTATTCCTTTTGAAGGAATGTCCAAGGCGTTTGATAAAGTAGTATCGCTTATTTGGGTGATAAAAGGTAAAGGAGCTTGCTGAAGGCTAATAACTTTTGTGTTATAAATTCTTGCTCCTGTTCCAACATCTATTGTTGGGGTTGTTAAATTATCTATTATATTATCTTTATAAACATCCATTCTATAATACCTTTTTAAGTTTAGCCAGGGTAATGGAGTACTCGTAGTTTCATTTACATAGTGTGTTATGTTAAGTGGTATAACAGTTCCCTTTAAAATTCCTGAGTTCTCTTCAATTTCTTGATAAACCATTTTTTGAAGTTCGTTTTCTGATAATGCTTTATCAAATACGCGAACCTCATCCATATAGCCCTTAAACATATCAGCCGTTGTGTTGTAAATATCGGTATTTGAAGGATCCCTACCCAATCTAAATTTAGTGTTTGTACTTGTTTTAATTATTGGTCTCATACCTGCTGTATTTGTACTCGCAACTTTTTTGCCATTTATAAATAATTTGATAGTTTCAGCAGTATTTGATCCATCATAAACTGCAGCAACATGAGTCCATCTATTTAATTCTAATGCAAAAGTTGAAGCTACTGTAAATGGTAAGGAGTTTATTTCAACTCTAAATCTTTTGGAGGCATTAATTCTAATCCAAAAATTACTTTGTCCCATAATTGCTGCATCGCCAGAAAATGCTGGATCTAATTTTACCCATGCCATCAAAGTAGCTTTAGAAAGTCCATTTACAATATTATTGACACCATCATCTTCCTCCATATAATCATTTCTACCATCAAAATACAGTTGCAACTTTCTTTCTAAGTTTCTAGGTGAACCAAAAAAAGCAATATTAGTATCAAAAGCATCTACAATTCCATCTTTATCACTATCTGAAGCGCCATCAATTATTCCGTCTGCATTACTATCTAAACTTGCATATAACGTTCTTGAAATGTCAAAATCTATTCCATTGGATTTTACATCCACATAATCTGAAATTCCGTCTCCATCGGTATCTTTCACATAATTAATCCATCCAACACCTGTTGAACCTTGATTTTGATTTCCAAAAGAATCGGCATACGTAGTATTTCCTATTAAGTAATCATAAATATCTAAAATACCATCCCCAAAATATT
This sequence comes from Lutibacter sp., assembly GCF_030692605.1. Lineage (GTDB taxonomy): Bacteria > Bacteroidota > Bacteroidia > Flavobacteriales > Flavobacteriaceae > Lutibacter. The sequence continues at coordinate 76,855 of NZ_JAUYUD010000106.1, read as the reverse complement.
CTAACACACCATCATTATTTGAATCTTTAAATCTAAACAATTCGGAATCTGTTCCATCTCCAACACCATCCCCATTAATATCTCCATCCCCATTTTCAAAACCAGCAATAGCACTGCTATTACCGGCTCCCGACTCGTCAACATCAAAAACACTATCATTATCACTATCTAAATCTATGAAATTAGGTACTCCATCACTGTCAGAATCTAGTGGAATATTTCCTTCTGCATCATCGTGCATTCCGTTATTATTGGAATCAATAAAGATTACTGCAGCTATCTTTGCTGTTCCATTACTATAATTTGTATTAACACTTTCTACAACGTCTGGTATCCCATCGTTATCACTGTCTAAATCAAAATAATCGGGCACCAAATCTCCATCTGTATCTTTACAATTTGGAATTACAAACAACTGCACTTTATCAACAAAATTTCCAGGACTTGAAGTGCCAGATATTGCAGCAATTGCTGTAAAGGTTAATCGAGTAATTGTTTGCCCTGCAGGAACTGTATATGTACCCCAATGCTCTGTCCAAGAAGCATCACTTGCCGAAGTAAAATCACCTTGACTGGTTAATGTGCCATTTGGATTGCCAATTAATAACCGAGCAATATCTTCTCCAATTCCAGCAAAACCTTTTCTTTTACGATGGGCAAAAGACCATTGCAACACATCACCAGGCGTTGTTACTATATCTTGATAAAAACCATCATTAGTAGTCGCGTTAATTTCTGCCCATTGTACCCCTGAAAATGCACGACCTCCTAGGTCATTTCCTGCTGCTTGAGTATTATGCCAAATTTCTAAATGATTATTAGGTAACGATTCTCCGCTATGCCAATTTGGAATATTAGAGCCTGTACCTTTCCAAATACCAAGAGTGGCTACAACGTCAGTTGGGCCTTGATCAAGTCCAGAGGTTATAATATTTATATCTTCAAAATCCGCATTATATATCCTTGGTTTCACAAAATTAAGGCATTCTACTTCGTCCTTAATTCCATCATTATCATCATCAATATCAACATTATCGTTAACACCATCTCCATCACTATCAAAAAATCCAATTAATTCAATATCATCTACTCGAAATGTGTAAGATGTTGAAGTTTGTCTAAATCTAATAAATAAATTTGTGGAAGGTGGAATTGAACCATTTACTGAAACCAACGCCCAACCAGCAGATCCAATTGCAACCGATCTACCATATGAAAGTGTTGTATAGTTAGTCCCATCAGTACTAACTTCAACTAATAATTGGTTACTTGCAGCGTCAATTGATTTCCAGTGCCCAAATCTGAGGGTACTATTTAAAAATCTTGAAGTATTAATTCCAGAAATAACAAAACTAGTAGTATTGACATTTGTAAAAAAAACATTTCTACTGCCAGAAGCTTTATTATAATCTGAGGAAGGAGAATCTGTTCTAGTATCGGCTGTACCTACAAATGCTAAGCTATTATTTGAAAAAGTAGTGCCCGTAACAGCTGTTACTGTCAATCCACAACATACACCTATAGTTTCTGAAAATATAGTTTGCCCAATACTTGTAGATCCTACCAAATAAAGACTAAATAACACAACTTTTTTAACATTAAATTTTAATTTTAATGTTATTTGAAAAAGTGAAAATATTAATGGGGCTAAATATTGTTGAAAAAAATTATTGTTCAATCGAATTTTGGGGCCATCTAAATCTTTTTTTAACATTTTGTTAAATTTTTAAACATTAGCATTAGGCATATGAGGCGCTAAGCCCATTGCTAAAATTTAAATACTAATGTAGTGTGACAAATAGCTATTTATTCACATACACTATTAATTCCCATTAAATGATTTAAGATAACTCCATACCAATTTTTAAGCATTCCAAAATTAATATCCATAGAGGAGAATCGTCAATAAGGTTTTTCATAGCATATGACAATTCAAATATAAATAATTAAATGAAATATCAAAATTAATTTTAAGATATGACTCTGATAGTTAACTGAAAATAAATTTTTTAAAAAGTGATTTCATTCTCTTTTTTACCGATTACTATAGATTTTAACCGGTTTATTAAATTATTATCGAAAGAATATTAATTGGAATACTTGAGGTAAAAAAAAGTGCTTATTGAAATATCTTAATATCTTTTAAATAAAAAAATTACTAAAAAGTAGAATTTTCGTCAGCCTGTACGCTCAGTTTCTGATTTCTGAGCGCAATAGAAATAAGTTTGTGTAGAAATTGATAATTAGTATATTGAGATAAAGGAATGATTAAACAAGTTCAAAATGAAAGTTTTAAACACTTTTTAGACAACCTCTTTTGAATTTAACTATTTGATAATAATTTTCTTATTAAGTTTTCCAATTTTAGAACTAACTTGGACTATATATACACCTGTAGCTTGTTTAATTGGAATAGCTAATTCTCTTTCATTAGAATTTATTTTCCAACTTCCAATATTTTGTCCTAAATAATTAATAAGCAAAATATTTTTAATTCCTTCTGTATCATCATTTTTAACATGTAATACTGAAGTTATATTATTCATAAAAACCTGAACTTCATCAATTATAACTTCTTCCTCATCTATAACAGCCGTCTCTTCAATTGCTATTGGAGCATTAGATTTAAATGTTAGGGCAAACCTCTTTAAATATTCACCCGCCATTAAAGTTATTTCAAAAGGCTGATTATTAATTACAAATGTGTTACCCGTTTCTTTATCAAAAATATTAATATCTATATTTGGTGGCAAATTATCTGTGCCGTCAATTATAAATTGAACAATACCATCTACAGAAACCTTTACACCCAATGGGTAAACTTTATTTACATCAAATTTTCCAACTCCTTGAATATTATATTTTGACGTTCCGATGACAAAATACGCATCGCTTTCTTGAGTATCTATTTGCTGTGCATCATAACCATAATCTAAGCTGTCGGTCGCTTTTTCATTCATAAATCCAATTAGCATTTGTCTATGAAACTTGCTAGAAGTATTAAAACCAAGTCTAATCTTAAAATAATTATCACTTGTTATAGAATCGTCTGAATTGGTAGAAAACGATTTTCTTCCAGAGGTTTCAGCATTTTTAAATAAGGTATTTGACTCTGCAGAATCTTCTTTTTGAAAACCTCTTTGTCCATTATTAAAAGTTATTATACCACCATTTACTGATTCTCCAATAACAAAAAAGCCTTGTCCAACAGGTATATACTGTTTTGGAATTTTTGTGATTGCTCCTAATCCACTAATTTCAGGTGGACTCACAGGAGGGACCCCTCCAGTTAAGTTTAATATAGAATAACCTCCTGTATAACCCTTCAATAGGTGTGTATTATTCAAAGCAGATTGTTCCCAAAAATAAATAGACCCCGTAATTGAAGAGGCATTATCTTCAATAAAAGTATAACCATCAAGAGCTGATGGATATGGGTTTCCAACTAAAAAATAGTTATTTGCTAAAATAGAATTTGTTTCAATTGTTCCATTATATGGTTTCCCTACAAAAGTATAATTTTGACTAGTACTTCCTACTCCGCTTGCTCCTTTAACCGTAAATGCTTGAGATGGTACTAGTGGGCTGTTTTCTGTTATTTTTGCCCAATTGGCGTAAGCAGTTCCGTTCACAAATTTATAAAGCCAATATCGAGCTAAACTTATAGGAGAAGTTCCACTGTTTCCGTCGTAACCTCCAATCCAAGTAATATTTTGAGGTGTTAATGTTGTTCCATCTTTAAATACGCCAGAAATCGTATAGTTATTGTTATTGGTTACCGCGTTAATTGGCCCTACAGGAGATGACCAGTAATTATAACTATATTTATTTCCAGTACCTTGCTGACTTCTAATTATATAGCCCGAACTTGTTGGTTCTAATTCACTATCTAAAGTTTGTATTAATTGAGATTTTCCTTGTAAATCAATGATTCCATCTAATTTTAAATAGTGCGAAACTTGAATTTTTGTATCATTACTCGATGATACAGTCTTAAAACTGTCAACTAATAAGCCTAATACAACCTTATTGCTTGTTGAAGCTACATTGTGGGCGATTTGAACAATATTACCTTCTACATCTGTTCCAGCTTTTAAACTTATTGAATTTGGAATGTTTTGAACTGTATTATTTAGCCATGTTCCTGCTATATTCCAATCTCCATTTGCTTTTGTAATATAAGGTAATGGTGCTGTTTGAGTACTAACAATTGTTTTAGCCACAGCTCTATAATTAATTCGTAAAAAGAATCGGTCATTGGTTTGACCCTCCACTGTAGTGCCATAAAAAGAATTAAAATCGTAATAAGCAGCTAAATAGGCCCAAGGCATTGAAGGTATATCTTTTGGAATAACTTTGCCTCTAACTAAAGCTCCATTTTGCTCAATTTCCTGATTCATTAGGAAATTTACTTGATCTCCTGTTAATGCTAAATTCCAAACATAAACTTCGTCAATTCCCCCTAAAAAAGGACTATCTATAGTATGTGCATCAATATAAACAGCTCCAATAGAGAATCGATTGAAATTAGGAGTAGGCGGATTAACACCTTGTGCCGATTGGTCTAATACACCATCTACATATAGAAATATAGTACCACTTTGGTACACAAAAGCAATATGATGCCATTTTAAATCATTTAAAATCATATTTGAAGTAAACCTCGGTGTTGCATCATCATCAACCATTACTTCAATTTTATGTGCTGCATTTAAGCGTAATTGTAATTTACTTCCTTTAGCCATTATAGTTCTAATACTAGCCGTATTATTCCCTTTAACCCATGCCGAAACAGTGAAGGCAAACGGGTTTAAATTTAAACTATATTCACCAACCAAAAAGTCTGTTAAACCAATATTTACAGCACTCTTTTCTGTTAATTTAGGCACTTTTCCAAAAGTAAAAAACTTGGTTCCTTCAAAATCGTACCAAGTTTGCAATATTCCTAGGATATTAGAATTGCTTTTTAAAGGAATTACATCAATAATATCTGTATCTAGAAACGAAGGTGTATTTGATACAATTAATGCATACTCTTCATTTGCATTTTTTGCGAAAGAAGAAAATGCAGTGGTAGGAATACCAATATAAACTTCACTTACATCGGCTCCTGTTCCCACAATTTTCCATATTCTGTCTATGCGAGTAAGTGTTGTAGTAGCTCCTGTTCCAATAGTTACTGCATTGGTGCTTGTGCCTGTAAAAGCACCATTGTCACAACCCCAAACTAAAAACTCCTTATTAACTTTAAATTCATTGGTGTTGACACTATTGGTTGGCGCTATGGCTCCTAGCCCAATTATAACTTCGTTTACGTCATTAATACTTTTCGATTGTTTTTGATTTAAATCAGAATCGTCATCTCGTCCTATCCCAGCAATATTAAAATTAAATCCTGTATTTGCTGCGATGTCCCATATTTTTATTCCAGCAGAATTAACATAATCTTTTTGCGCCTCAGTTGAAGATCCAAGGGTAATACCATATTTAATTGCCAAATAAGTTTCAATTTTTTGACGACTATTATCACTATTATCAGGTTGAATACCATCATCATCTGGAACACGTTCTGCAAAAGTTAAAATTTCAGCAACCCTACCGTTTAAACTTCCTGATTCACTAAAGTTTTTCCCAATCCAATATTTAGTACCCCAAACAACATCTGGATCTGGAACTGTATCTATATGACCAACATTAGTAAAAGTTCCGACATTAGTTGAGGTAGTTAATAGATTTGAATTATAAAGCATTTCCTGTGAATTTGCAATTGTGGAATTATTTCTGACGTTGATAATTCCTGCATTTCCATACGATTTAGTGGTGCTGATTTCTGCAATTCCATACGTAGAAGTAGATTCTTGCATATAAGATAATAATTCGTTGATAAAACCGGTAGTATAGTTCCCATAGCCAACACCGGTAATTGTTCCGGCTGGAGTTGGATTATCCAAATTAGATTTTACCCCGCCAAAAATAGTATTTTGACTAGATAAACTTGTGATTGTTGCATCGGGTATCATTACAATAAAAATATCTTGACTGTAAAAACCATTGGTTATGTTGTACAAGTATTCTTCGGTTCCTCCTCCATTTAAAAATTTAACAACTGGATTAAAATTAATATTACCTGTATAAGTATCAATAAAAGTTGGTTGATTAATTGCCGTTGGTTGAATTGCATCTTTAGGGTTTGGTCCTAAATCATTCCACACAGAAACTTTATTACTACCATCTTTTTCAATACCTCTTGTTCCCTTAAGCCACAACCCAAAATCAGCAATTACACCTCCTGGACCAGGTCCCGAAAAATTAAACATCTCTGCACTTATATTAAAAGTAAAAGTCTCAGTAGTTGAATAAGTTATAGTAATTGTAGATGGTAATGTTCCTGAACCTCCTGTTGGCCCTGTAAACGTTAGTTAGAATATAACGTAAGTGCCTGGGTTGATAGGTGTTGTAATAGCAGTGGGTGTAAAATTAGGTAACAAAACATATGGTGGTAGTACAAAATCAGCATGTGTATCTACAATTGAAGAAATAACCAAAGGACAGCTTCCTGTGTTGACTATTGTATAATAGCGTGTAACACTTGCTAATTCCTCAACTACACCAAAATAAGTTCCATTGGTTGCTGTGGTAATAATAGAATTATTTGTTATATCAGCTGATGGACTTCCTCCTAAAACAGAAATTATAGGCGATCTGTTAACTTCAAAATTAAATATAAAATCCCCCTGTTGAGTTTCAATAGTAATTTGAACCGTTCGAGAATCGCAAAATGAATCTGTTCTTGTAACTGTAAAATTTAGCGTTTTATTACCACCACAACCAGATCTTAACGATTTTAAATTTCTTGGTACGGCGTTTGCCAGTGTTCTAGAAAAATTTGTATTAGACAAATTAATACCTGTAATTCTAAGATTTTCGCAATTACTTAGGTCAGTATTCGTAACTTGAAATGTTAGACTATTTCCAGAAGTCATGGTAATTGTAGAACCAGCCAATTTAGTTGTTGGACTACCAAGAATTGTTACACCAATACTTTGAGAGTACCCAATAAACTGGATAATAAACAAAACAATATGAAGATTTTTATTTTTAACATCTGATTTTCTAGTTTAAATTGTTAAAAACAGTTGAAAGTTTTTATAAACATAATATAAATATATTACGATTTCAAACAATATGCATTTTTTTATTATAAAATACACGTTTTATAATATAAATGGTAATTTTATTAATAAAAAATAAGAATGAAATGTTTCTTCTATGCAAACAAATTGCTAAATCAAATTCTTTGTAATAAACACCGAAAACGTATCAAAAGAAATGTAAAAAGGTGACTGTTTGTTTAATCCAAAATGTGAATTTTGATAAATGTATCACTAAATGCTCAATAAAACTGAGAAGGAAATGTTTCTTCCTGGTGCGCTAATTGCTGAAGCAAATTCTTTGTAATGAACATCTAAAATATTATCAATAGAAGTATAAAAAGTTACTGACTTAGATATTCTGCAATTGGCATTTAAGTTAAAGGTGCTCCAACTTGGAGTTCCATAATAATCATTTGTAGTTGTAATTAGCGGGGTTTGTTCAACACTGTCTATACCTTCCGTTAAATTATAATTTTTAACACCTTTTTTACCATTAAACTTATACATTATGCCTGCTTGCCACCTTTCTGTTTCATACCCTAACTCCAAAGCACCAAATAATGGTGGAATTGAAGAAAGTGGTTCATGGGTGTCATAAGCTTTTCCTTTAGTGTATGTAACTGCACCTTTAGCAGTCCAATTGGTAGCAATATTTCCTTTAAAACTAAAAGTACTTCCAGCAATAAACGCACTCCTCTTATTTACATTAGCAACTATATTTCCAAGCTCTCCATCGTATAAAATAGTAGCGGAATTATTCATTGTAAAATAATCTCTAGTAATATAGTTATCTAATAACGTATAATAAATGGTAAAGTCCATCTGAAATTTTTTTGCATCAAAATATTTTAAAATACTCGTTTCTGCACTATAGGCATATTCTGGTTTCAAATAAATATTAGGAACAGTAACATTGCCTGATTTTTCTCTAATCTTTCCAACGTCATCAATATTTGGAGCTCTAAATCCTGAGGCTAAAACACTATTAAATTGCCAATTTTCATTTGGTTTATACGCATAACCAAACGTTGCTGTTACAGCAGAATTATTCAATGAAATATCAAAATCTGGTAAGGTTATAAACGTATCGTCTATCCAAGTGGCCGTTAAATGTGTATTTACCAATCGAATACCAGAATTAAGGGTTGTTTTTTTATTTATATTTTGTCTATAATTAACATACGATGCCAAACTTGTATAAGTGCTTCCGCCATCTGGATTTCTAGATTGAACAACAAAAGTATCTGAAAAGCCAATAACTTTATTCCCAAACACTTCCAATCTTTTCCCAAAGGAATTTGAAGAAACATTATTATGAGTAGCCTCTACACCATAAGATAATATTCGAGTATTTGAAGCTGTAAGCGGCACAAAAAAATCTCCATTAATACTAAACACATCAACGTCTTCAATTCTGTATGATCTGTCTAAACTTGAAAATTTACGTTGAATTCTTGATTCCTCAATATTTTGAAAAGCAGTTGTAATACTTCCATTTTCTAACCAACTTAATTTTGGTTCAAATTTTAATTGAGATGAAATTAACAATCGTTTTTGAGGTCCATAATACGATTCTGCATTTTTTAATTTTCCCTTAGAATACTCAGTTAAATCACTAAAATTATGAATTTTTGAAGACGTTGAATATTGAAAATTTAAAATTAAATTGGTTTTAGAAGAAAGAGGAATGTTAAATTTTTGAAGCACATCGGTTTGGTCATAATCTGTATTTTTTTGAAGATTAACATCCTTATTAGCAACACTTAATACATTGTAAAAATAAGTTGAGTTATTAGAATAATCCAATACTTTTCCCCAATCTTTAAAACCGTGATTTCTATTTTTACCCATGTTAACTTCCCCAAAATCACTGTACGAAAAACTGGTGTATGAAGCCCATTTAGGCTGTCTTATTTCAATGTTCCCTTCAGAAGTAAACTCGTTATTTACACTACTATATCTCGAATAAATACTAGTATTTATTTCACTTCGCTCACTAACTTTTGGGGTTTTTGTATAATAATGAATTACGCCTCCTAAAGCATCGGAACCATAAATAACAGAGGATGGTCCAAAAATAACCTCTGTTCTATCTAAAATAGTTGGTGAAACTGTAATTGAATTTTGTAAATGACCCGTTCTATAAATTGCATTATTCATTCTAACACCATCAACAACTAAAAGCACTCTATTGGCTTCCATACCCCTTAAAACCGGACTTCCTCCACCAGATTGAGTTTTTTGGACTCGAATACCTGCAATGTTTGAAAGTAAATCTGCTGATGTTTGTGGTGAGATTCTTCTAATTTCGTTTTTAGAAACAACTGCAATTTGTTCTGCTATCCGCCTTCTAGTTTCTTCACCTTTTGAAGCGGATAAAACCACTTCTTCAAGTTGCTCCGCTTTTTTAACCAAATGCACAACATACTCTATTTCGCCTAATTCTCGTTTTAAAATTTCATATTCATAAAAGGATAAATGATTGAATGAAATAATATCTGTAATTAAAAATGCCGATAAATCAGCTATTCCCATCTTATTTGTATAAACAACTTCATTATTTGAATCATCATAAATGGTAACATTTTCAATAGGAAAATTAGAGCCATATTCTAATACTTTTACTTTTTGGGCTTGAACGGAAATTGTTACAATACTTAGTAACGCTATTAATAATCTCATAATTAACTAAAAACAGATTTTAAGATATCTAACGATTTAGGTTTTCTAAAGCCTTCCATATGTAATTCAAAATATTGCATTAAAATTGTAAGTATCGTTTGCCTATTATTAGCATTGAAATCTACCAAATGTAACACATCAAAATTTATGCCTAAAAGTCTTTTAAAAACAAGTAAATTTTCCCTTTTAATGCTATTTATTGAAGGGCTATTTGTAAAGGTTCCTTTAACCAAATCAAAGAAACTTGCATTTGCATCAATGATTTCTGGATAAAAACCTAAATATTTAGTTAAATTCAATAAAAAAAGTAAATGAAAATTTGAAATATTATCGTGTGAATCTAGCCACAAAAATGATGTTTCTAAATATTGAAACAACGATGCATTCTGTTCTTCTTCTTTAATAGCACTATGTAAAATTTCTGAAAGAAATAGAGCTATGGTTTGTTTTTTAATATGTGTTTGAACCGAATTATACTGGTGCAATACACTTACTTCTCTTATAGAGTTTAGTAACCCTTTGTTATTGTGATTTGCTGTAATGTTCAATAAGGTAAGAGGTTGAAAATAAGCAATTTTAATTTTACTCTTTTTTGAGGCTACTATCCCTTTTAATAGATATGATTTACGACCGCCATTTTCTGTATAACACGTGGCAATAAGACTTGTATCACCAAATTTTATAGTGCCTATTACAATTGCTTTTGTGGTTTCAATCATTTTTGGTTGATGCTGAAATATCCTTTTTAAGATTTATTTGATTTGATTTAATTCGTTGAGTTAAGGAAGTCAAAACTTCCAGAGCTTCCTTTGGTCAAAACATTATTTTAGACAGCAAAATTAATCGTGTGAATTTACTTAAATAATTTAATTAAAAACATACCAAAATAATTAAGACAAGAAAAGTTCATTTCAAAAAAAAACCTTGAACATTGTAATTTGAATTACAATGTTCAAGGAATAAATAAATCAACCCCAAAGACTTATTTAATGTTTTAATGTATAGTGCCAAAACCCCTCTCGACAATTATACAATACAAATATACTCTAGTTTCAAATTCTGAACACAATAAGTTTACATTTCATTACAAAAAGTTAACAAATGGTAGTTTTTTATACATAAATGGGATATATGATATGTTATTTTTTTGCGTTTTTAAGTGTTTTTTGTAAAATTTTAACACTAATTTCAACAAATACCACCCTCTAATCTTAATCTGAAAAAATATTACAACAATTGTTTTAGATAATGTAAAACTAAGGAATTTATTTTATTGGAAACTTAATAGTCACTTTTGTCCCAGTAGTTTCCCCTTCACAAATATCTTCAATATTAATACTTACAGCGCTGTTTTGATATAACATTTTAATTCTGTCTTCAGTAGTTTTAGTACCATAAAACTTCTTTTTTTGTGAAATTTGTAGTTCTTGCGATTTATTTATCCCAATACCATTATCAACAATAGTACAAAGCACCATGTCATTTTCCGTTAATAAGGTAAGATTAATGCTTTTATCACCTTCTTTTTTCATAATTCCATGCCAAATTGAATTTTCAATAAAGGGCTGTAGAAACATAGGTGGTACTTTTATTTCATCTAAAACAAGGCTCTCATCAATAATCACGTTGTAATTAAAACCTCCAGTAATTCTCATTTGTTCCATTTTAACATACAATGCTAATATTTCTAACTCTTCTGAAAGAAATGATACGGGTGTGGACGAACTATTTAATATGGCTCTAATTAATTTAGAAAACTTTGTAATATAATCAGATGCCTTTTCAACTTCATTTTTTAAAACAAAATTATTGATTGAATTTAAAGAATTAAATAAAAAATGAGGATTCATTTGACTTTGAAGTGTAATCATTTTTAATTCTTCAATTTCTTTTAATTTATTGACAAGTCTAATTTCTGCGTTCGTGCTTTTTTGCTCTAATCGATTATAAATAAACCCAATTATAATTGAAAAAATAATACACTGTAAAAAAGTACCTAAATACACGAAAAACATAGGCTGCACTCCGTTATTAATAAACATTTCTGGCCCAACAATTATTTCTAAAAAGCTAATATTTGCAAAAATAACATACACTAAAGATCCGATGATAAAATAGGTTGAGAACACATCTTTAATTGTTGTTACCACTTGATAATAAACAAATAAGGCAAATAGTGTGAGTATTGGAGCAAGTATTGTGAATACTTTCTCTTGAAATTCATACCCCATTGTTGCTTGAATAAAAATAAAGAAAAGGCCAATAAAAATTAGAGATTTGTTTCCTATCACAAAAAACCTATCCCATTTTGCAAGCAATTTTCTAGTATCCAAAAGCTCTCTTGCAAAGGATAAATATGCTGAATAGGCAAAAAATTGAATTGCAAAATTTAGGTAATTAAAAAAGGGCATAAACGCTTGAGAAGCAACATGCTTGGTAAGGTAAATTGTAAATGCTAACAGATACAAACTATAATATAAATACAGTTTGTTTTTATTCTGAAAATAAATTAAGAAATTATAAAGGAAGAGTACAAAAAGTCCTCCTCTAATCCAAGAATATATTTCAGAATGAAAATCTAAAAGCATCCGTTAGTCTAAGTATATTTTTTTAAACAGCTCGGCTTTTCGGTTTCTACTTATGCTTGCCGTTAAACCATTCGTCATAATTAATTCTCCACCAAGTCCTTTTAAATACTCCTTAATATGATTTAGATTGATTAAATAAGAATTATGAACTCTAAAAAATTCAGGGAATTGAAATTTTTTCTCAACTTCCTTCAACGTTTTTGAAACTAATATTTGTTGCTCTGATTTTAAGAAAATAGTAGTATAGCTTTTATCTGACTTTAACATTACGACATCTTCCTTATCCAATAAATAAACCTTGCCATCTGCAGAAATATTAATTTTATCGTTACTGTCATTTAAATTATTCAATAACAGTTGAAGCTTATTTTCAAGAAGATCTCCTTTTTTAGATTTTATAATTTTACCCATAGCGGCCACCAATTCATCTTTATCAACTGGTTTAAGGAGGTAATCTATTGCGGATACTTTTATTGCTTTTAAAGCAAATTCGTCATGAGCTGTAGTAAAAATTAAATTAAAATCTCTATTATTTACTTTTTCAATTAACGTAAAACCATCCATTTCTGGCATTTGGATGTCTAAAAAAACCACATCTGGTTTATTGTTATTTATAATGTCTATAGCCTTTATTGGTGAATTACATGTGGTAATTTCAACATTATCAATGTAATTGCTTAATTTCCATTCCAAAGCTTCGAGAGCATCTTTCTCATCATCAACAAGTAGTATTTTTAGCATAATCAGGGACTATTTTAAAGCGTTATTTTTTTGCAAGTTACAACATTTGTAAATATCCACAAAGAGTATTTTTTGCATCATTTTTATCATTTCCGCAATAAAAGTACTAAATTTTATTAGTTATATGTTGGTAAAACATAAAAATAAATTGCCACAAAATGGCTGAAACTACCTAAAAGTACAAAAACATGAAAAATAGCATGATTATACTTTATGCTTTGTATGCTATAAAGAACGGCTCCAACGGTATAAAATATGCCTCCAAAAAGTAGCCAAAGTAGGCCAGAAGTTTCAAAATTAGCAACAAGTGGCTTTACTGCGAAAATGATTAGCCAGCCCATTAAAACATACATTACAGTGGATAATTTATCGAACCTCCCTGTAAAAAAAAGTTTAAAAACAATTCCACCAATTGCCAACCCCCAAGCCACCCCAAAAATAGTCCAACCAACCCAGCCTTTTAAAACTACCAAGGTAAAAGGAGTATAGGTTCCTGCAATTAAAACGTAAATGGCGGCGTGATCAAAGATATTGAGTCTTATTCGTAAATTAGGGCTTTGGACATAATGATATAATGTTGATGCTGAGTATAATACAATTAAACTTGCTCCATAAATACTAAAACTTACAATGTGCTTTGCAGTACCATACAAACTTGCGTTTACAACCAATAAAACTAGAGCAACAACACTTAAAATCAGGCCAATACTATGGGTAATAACATTGATTTTTTCTTCCTTTGGTTCGTAATATTTTGCTGACATTTTATTTTTCATAATCTAAATTGAAACGTTCCTAAAACTACTTTATTTTAAAGAGTCAGATAATAGATCGTTGTAAATTAAACCAAATGTCTGTTTTTTTAATGAATTACTATCTTTTAATGTTAAATTATTTGTGTCAATAAAAGGATGAATTTTAACTCTCAGTAGACCTGGACTTCCACTAAAAAAAGTATACGAAAATCGTTTTTTGCAATCGTAAAAAGAAATAGGAACAATTGGTATTTTATGCTCTATAGCCAATCTAAAGGCGCCATTTTTAAAATCGCTTAAAATAACACTCTCGTCACTTGGTACTAACCCTTCAGGGAAAATACAAACATCTAAACCATTATTTAATCTACGTCTGGCTTCATCAAATACCGCTTTTCTACTTCCCGAATCACTTCTATCAACTATAATACACGTTCGCTTATAAAAAAATCCAAACACAGGGATTTTGGTTAATTCAATTTTACCCACAAAAACAAAAGGATTTTTAGCAATTGCTAACATAATCATTACGTCTATCATGGAGGTATGATTGGGACAAAACATATAACTCTTTTGCTTATCAATAAATTGGTTTTCAATAATTTTAACTCTAAAACCCATTACAAATAAATTGGTTTTTGCCCAAATTCTCGCAATTTTAAAAAAAGTAGGATATAAATTTTCAGAAGAAGTTACCACCAACAAGACAGGAAATATGGCAATAATGCTAAAAAGCACCCAGCCATAAAACCAGCAACGCCAAAAAATATAAAAAATACGTTTTAAAAATTTCATATGTTTACATTCTATTATTAAGTTGTAACATATGCTGTTCGCTATTAATCATTCTTATAAAAATAAAAATCTTGAATGCTCGGTTCATAGAAACCAAAAATAGTAATTTTAATTCTATTCTTATTTTCTTTTTGAAATTACTATTTTTGCTTACAAAAAATACAAAATGTCAAGAATTTTAACAGGCGTTCAAAGTACAGGAACCCCACATTTAGGAAATTTATTAGGGGCGATTATTCCAGCCATTCAAATGGCAAACGATCCTAAAAATGAATCCTTTTTATTTATTGCAGATATGCATTCATTAACCCAAATAAAAAATGGAAATGAATTGCGTGAAAACACCTATAGTACCGCTGCCACTTGGCTTGCATTTGGTTTAGACCTAACAAAAACTATTTTTTACAGACAAAGCGATATTCCCCAAGTTACCGAACTTTCTTGGTATTTAAGTTGCTTTTATCCGTATCAACGATTAACATTAGCGCATAGCTTTAAAGACAAGGCAGATCGATTAGAAGATGTAAATGCAGGTTTATTTTCTTATCCAATGTTAATGGCAGCAGATATTTTATTGTACGATGCTGAAATAGTACCTGTTGGTAAAGATCAATTGCAACATTTAGAAATGACGCGTGATGTTGCTAACAGATTTAACCACCAAATGGGCGATTCTTTGGTTCCGCCAGAGGCAAAAATACAAGAAGGAACTATGTACGTTCCTGGAACCGATGGTGGAAAAATGAGTAAATCTAGCGGAAATATCATCAATTTATTTTTGCCAGATAAAGAATTGCGTAAACAGATTATGAAAATTCAAACGGATTCTACTCCGTTGGAAGCTCCAAAAAATCCTGATACTTGTAATTTATTTACTTTGTATAAACTAATTGCTTCAAAAGAAGAAATTGCTGAAATGAGAGCAAATTATGAAGGTGGAAATTACGGCTATGGTACAGCCAAACAAGCTTTTTATGAACTATTAGTTAATAAATATTCCTTTGAAAGAGAACGGTACAACTACTTTATGAATAATTTGGAAGAAGTAGACAAAGCGTTGGAAATTGGCGCAGAAAAAGCGCGTAAAGTTGCTAAAGACGTTTTAAAAAGGGTTCGAGAGAAATTAGGATACTAGATTTGAAAACACGAAGTATAAACTATTATTCTAAATTAATTTAGAATAATAGTTTTATTGTTTAAAAAATAAACCAGCCATGGCATCCTGCAACTGCTCCAAAAATTGTTGCCAAACTTAAAATTAGTAAAGCCCAATGAGCTTTATGTATAAAATTAAATGTTTTTTCAGGATTTTTAGCGACCTGTTTTTTAAATAATTTATGTAATACAAAAGGTTCTAAAATATACAACACAACAGTAAAAAGCACCCAAACAATTACCATTGTATGAAACCACCAAAAACGAGGCTCTAAAAAACGATTCCACGCATTTGAAGCATACACCATATAAATTCCAGACAAACCGGTAATTAACGTTGTGATTTTGGCTTGTAAAGCAAACCTTCCTTCAATTTTTTCAAAGGTTTCTATTTGCTCTTCTTTAGATTTCATTTTTTTTACTGCAGGAATTATTACAGTGGTTACCATTGAAACACCTCCAATCCATAAAACAACTGATAAAACATGTAAAACTCTTGCGAAGGTTAAATATTCCATAAAATTGTTTTTTAGTATTGTGTATAAGTATGCACACTTGTATTTGCAACTGGTAAATAGTTTACACCAAACCAACATACTAATAACACCACAAATGCCAAAGCTAAAATTGACAATGCTTGTTTGGTGTTTTGAGAATGAAAATAACGATAATGAATATAAATTAAATAACCCATCCAAGTTAAAAAAGCCCAAACCTCTTTTGGATCCCATGACCAATAATGTCCCCATGCTTCTTTAGCCCAAAGTGCTCCAAATAATAATCCAAGTGTTAAAAATGCAAATCCTATAAATACCAAGTTATCTGCTAGTTTTAGGGTTTCGGGCTTGTAGTTTCCTTTAAAAAAATCGTAAAGTCCTTTTAGAGCAACTATACTAGATGCGGCCAACACGGCATAGGAAAATAAATATACAAGTACATGAGGTATAAACCATGGACTTTGTAATGCTGGCATAAGTGTTTTAGAATAGGTTTCTGGATGTAAATAATTAATTGCTAAGAACAATCCAGCCATACCAATACTGTACGCTAAAAACCATTTATATTTCCACCTAAAATAGGTTACAAAACCAATAAATGGCAAAAAAGTTGAATACCATAATCGGGTTTCGCCTAAAGTTCTCATTGGTGGCCTATCTAATTCTATCCATAGCTTTATAACAAATAATAGAAGCGTTAACCAGCCTACAACAAAAAAAAGCTGTGCAAATTTAAAATACCTATCTTTTTTATAAGAAAACAGTAATAATACGATTCCCAAAAACCATAATAAAGCTATGATACCACTATATAAAGGAAAATTTATCCAAGTCATTTTATTGATTATTAGTTATTCTACTCCCCATCCAAAACATATAAATAGCACCTGCAATCATCATAAATATTCCAAAATAAATTACAGGTAACCAAGGGTCTTTAACCAATTCTAATACAGACAAATCGGACCATTTGCCCATTTTGTCATCGTAGCTTAGCTGATAAATTTTATATCCTCCGTAACTAAATGGTTTATTTACTTCTAATACAGTACTAATTCGTTCTCCTTCTTGTGTTAAAATATCTACTTCAGAACTAAATTTTTTTATTTCTGGAATAGTCATTACCATAGAAAACTCTTCATTTATTTTAAGAGCTTTATAAGGATGTGCAAAACTACCGCTGCTTATCCAGCCACTAACTATAGAATCGTTTTTAACATTTTTAACAGTAATATAAGCTGCTGGAGGAGCGCCTAATTCGTTTACTGGCTCATACCTTTCTCCAATTCTGCCAGACGATTGAAAAAATTTTTCTATGTTAACTTCAAAATTATTAAAAACGTAATTTTCTCCTTTTTCAACCAAATAAAGATTATTACCATTATTGTTTGTAATTCCCCCGGTACTGTTATCGATTAAAGCAAGTTTAGGATTGTATTCATCAATAATAAAATCTTTTAAATAAAATGCAAAGGGTAATTCTATTTCTTTTTTTTGAGCATCACTGGCAATCCAACTTGGTTTTCCTTCAAAAGTATTTATTGAAAAACGCTGCAAATCTCCAGAACCCATTACTCCAGCTGTTAGTGCAATAAAAAGTCCTAAATGATTGAGTATAAAACCTAAATTAGCCCAGCTGAATTGAAAAATTCTTTTAATTGTAATTAAACCTAAACAGGTTAAAAACTGAAGTAAAATAAGTAAAAACGCCCAATTACTAGTAATTCTATTTAAGCCTAAATTATTAATTAAATTGTTTTCAGAGGTTACTTGTGGAATTATTCCCATTATCATAACCATTAAGGTAACCAAGACAATGCTTGAAATTGATGCAGGAACTTTGGTAAGCCATCTTACAATTACGCTCGTCGAAAACCACTTATAAAGCACAAACAATAGTAAAATATAGATGCTTAAAATAAGTATGTTAAAAGGGAATACCAATTCTAGACTGCTGCTAGAGGCACTAAAAGTTTCTAAAAAGAAACCAGTTACAATTAGACCAAATCCTATTAAAAAGGATTCAACGTAACCCCATGGGCTTTCCCAAAGATTACGTTGAATTTTTAACTTATTTTCACTCATATTTTTAGTCTAGTAGCTATTATTTGGTAACTGGCACAATGTATAAAAAATTAAAAACTTGATACCAGATTCCAGTTACTAAATACCCTTTTAATATTTTGCCTCTCTAGCTTTTGCTTCAGCTTTCCATTTAGGTAATAATTCTTTTTTGAATTTTTCCTTTTCTTCTTTTAAAGCAGACATATCTAAACCAATGAATTTTTGCGCTGCTGCTTTTGTTTCAATTGCTGGATAAGGCACATCACCTTTATGTCCAAGTGTCATTAAAAGCTTTGCTAGTTTAATTCTAGTTTCTTGCGTAATATTAATACCTTTTCCTAAAACTCTACCCATTTCTACTGGTGCGTGGAAAGATCCACCATGAGAAGATGCAACAAAATCCCAACGCCATTGACCCAATCTTAATCCTTGTAAAATATCCTTCATTTGAGCTTCAGTTGCTCCTAAATCCCAGCATTTTTTTGCTTCAACGTGAGCACGAACTAGTAATTTTTCTAATTCTTGACGGTTTGCTGCAATTTTATCTTGATTGTCAAATACGTTTTTAATAAGTTCATCTTTATCTTGTTTATGACAAACTTGACAAGAATTTGCAATATTGTTTAAAGGAGATTGAATATGGTGATCTGTAAATTTTTGTCCACCTTCAGTTTTATAAGGCATATGACAATCTGCACAAGAAACACCTCTTTTTCCATGAATACCCATTTTATATATTTCGTAATCTGGATGTTGAGATTTTAACATCGGTGCTTTACTTAATGAATGTACCCAGTCTACGTGCTTAACGTTGTCGTAATATTTTTCCATATCTTCCATAGTATCTCCACCATCCCAAGGGAAAGTTAAATAAGCGATACCTTCTTTACCTGGAATATCAGATTTAAAGTAGTATTCTACATGACATTGTGCACAAACCAACGAACGCATTTCGTTATGAGTTGCTTTTGTAATGTCTTTACCTTGACGTTGGAAAGCTTCAATTAAAGCAGGTTGCGTAATAGTTAATTTCATTGATTTCTCATTATGACAGTTTGCACAACCAATAGGATTTACAACTTGAGAACCTTTGCTAGACCACTTTCCTTTGTAATATGCATCTACACCAATATCGTTAATTAAACGTGGTACATCTGGAGATTTACAAGTCCAACAAGTTGATGGCATTGGTCCGTCTTCTGACCCTGTAGGTCCACCAGTTCTAAGTGTATTGTGTAAATCGTCTATAGCGTGTACGTGACCTCTACCCGAATTATAATCTTTAGAAAAACCATAACCAGCCCAAAGAACAACAAATTCTGGATATTTTTCTAAATAATCTACTTTAGATGCACTGTTGTATTTAGAACTAAACGTAGTATCTGCCGTTCTATAATACGATTCAAATTCACGTGGGAAATTTTCTCCCCAAACTTCGTTTCTAGGGTCTAATTTTTTAATATTATTTAATGGAGTATAGGCGTATTTAGCCTCCATTTTGCGTTCTGTTATTGAAGAAACTAAAAGTCCTAACAAAAACACTACTACTAACGATGCGAAAAATAGCACCCAGTTCATCCAAGGTTTTCTTGTATTACTCATTTCATTTATTGTTTTTATTTTCTGAATTGTTTAAATATTTTTCTAACCATTGAGGTACAGTTTCTTGTTGTTCTCCATCAATTCTACCATAATATTTTACTGATGATAAACTATTTACTCTTCCGTGTGGTACTTCTCTATGACACTCCCAACAATTTTTGGTGGTAGCGTTTTTTATATGATCTTCACTCAAAGATGCTTTTTTTGCATCAGTAACTTGATCTTTATGACATCTAATGCAATTGTTTTGAACCGTAATATCTCTTTCCGCTCTCATTTGAATTACTTCAGGTTCAGAACGCATCATAAATACAGCTGAATGAAAAAATCCATCTTGCGCTTTAGCCATATATTTTTCAACAAAACTTCCTTGTGGAATATGACAATCTGTACAAGTAGCCCACTCTCTATGAGAACTATTTTGCCAAGTAGTATACTGTGGTGTCATAACATGGCAATTGGCACAAGCCTTTGGGTCATCAGACAAATACGAAATTGCCTTTGACTCTACCAATCCATAAAGTGTTAATCCAGTCATAGCTCCCATTAAAATTATAGCTGGAAGTAACCATTGTTTTGGTGGTGTTAAAAATTTAAATAGTCTTTTCATCTAATGATGTTTTGCTTTTTAATCTATTGATATAAAGATTTAAAGATAATTTTATCTTTTAAGTTTCTTTAAAGTGCAAATTTCATCCGTAACTTTATTAAAAACTATGATTTTTATCACACATTAGAGAAATATTTTAACTAAAAATTATGGAGCTGGATTTGGTTGTAACTCTTGAATTTTGTTTATTTTTTGAAGTGTTTCTTGCGAGAGTTCCACGTGAACACTTTCTATATTTTCTTTCAATTGTTCAAGAGTAGTGGCTCCAATAATAGTGGAAGTAACAAATGGTTGTTGATTTACAAATGCAAGTGAAAGCTGAGTAAGACTTATGTTTAGTTCTTTGGCCAAATCAGCATATTTTTGAGTTAAAATATGGGATTGCTCACTATTATAACGTACGTAAGCTGGGAATAATTTTAACCGAGAATTATCTGGTAAATTTCCATTCAAATATTTACCAGTTAACATTCCAAAACCCAAAGGCGAATAGGCTAATAACCCAACATTTTCACGCATAGAAACTTCAGCTAAGTTAATTTCAAAAATTCTGTTTAATAATGAATATGAATTTTGAATGGTTTTACAGCGTGCCAAATTATTATACTTGCTTTCTGTTAAATGCCGCATTAAACCCCAAGAAGTTTCATTAGAAACACCGTAATGACGAATTTTTCCTTCTTTTACTAAACTGTCTAATGTTTCTATAACTTCCTTAAAATTATCATCCCATTTTTCATTTGGATTATGAACATAATTTCGTTGTCCAAAAAAATTAGTAGTTCGATCTGGCCAATGTAACTGATACACATCTACATAATCGGTTTGTAAACGCTTTAAACTTTTGTTTAACGCTTCGTGGATTACTTGTTTTGAGAATCCTAAGTTTTCTCTTATATATTTAAAGTATTCATTTGGACCTGTTACTTTGGTGGCTACTACTATATCTTCTCTTTTTTTATTTTTTAACCAACTACCTATAAAAAATTCTGTGCTTCCTTGTGTTTCTTTTTTTCCTGGGATGGAATACATTTCGGCGGTATCAATAAAGTTAATTCCTTTCTCTACCGCAAAATTCAATTGCTCATGGGCTTCATTTTCTGTATTTTGCTGGCCAAAAGTCATGGTTCCTAAACATATTTTACTAACTTTTATTGAAGTATTTGGAATGGTAGTGTAAATCATTTTTAATGGTTTATTTGTTAAATCGTTTATCTAATTAATTTTCAAAGGTAAAGAAATAATCTACCGCGATAAATTAGTATTACAATAAAAAAGTGACTAATATTATGAGATTCTGAAACAGAATTTGACTCCGTTCTTGGCCAGAATGATGTTTATTATTTTAATATAGCTTCAATACCTGGCAACACTTTTCCTTCTAAGCTTTCCAACATTGCTCCTCCTCCAGTAGAAACATAACTTACTTTATCTTCAAATCCAAATTGCTTTACCGCCGCAACGGAATCACCCCCACCAACTAAAGAAAATGCACCATTTTTTGTAGCTGAGGCTATAGAATTCCCTAAGGCTATTGTTCCTCCTGCAAAATTTTCCATTTCAAATACACCAACTGGTCCATTCCAAAGAATAGTTTTTGATTGTTTTACAATTTTATCGAACAATTCTCGAGATTTTGGTCCAGCGTCTAAACCTTGCCATCCATCAGGTATTTCATTAATATTACAAACTTTAGTGTTCGCATTATTATTAAAATCGTCTGCCGCAATTACATCAACAGGAATATGAACTTGAACTCCTTTTTCTTTTGCTTTTGTAAGTATTTCTAGGGCAAGTTCTTGCTTGTCATCTTCACAAATAGAGTCTCCAATTTTACCTCCAAGTGCTTTTATAAATGTAAAACTCATACCACCTCCAATTATTAGATGATCTACTTTATCTAAAATATTTTCGATAATAGTAATTTTAGAAGATACTTTAGATCCACCTAAAATTGCCAATACAGGTTTCTCCCCTTCTTCCAATATTTTTTTAAGGCTTATAATTTCTTGTGCCAATAAACTACCAAAACACTTGTTTTTTGGAAAATAGTTAGCTACAATTGTAGTTGAAGCATGGGCTCTGTGAGCAGTACCAAATGCATCATTAACATAAATATCACCCAAACTTGCAAGTTGCTTCGAAAATGTTTCATCTCCAGCTTCTTCTTCTTTATGAAAACGTAAATTCTCTAATAGTAAAACCTCACCCATTTTTAATTCAGACGATGCTTTTTCCGCAATTTCACCCACGCAATTTGACGCAAATTTTACTTCAACACTTATAGTACTTGAAATAGTTTTAAGAATATGCTTTAATGAATATTTTTCTTCTACCCCTTTTGGCCTTCCTAAATGAGACATTAAAATAACAGCTCCCCCATCAGCCAAAATTTTAACAATTGTAGGTTTTGCAGCTTCAATTCTGGTAGGATCCGTAACCTTAAAATTTTCGTCTAAAGGCACGTTAAAATCAACTCTAATAATTGCCTTTTTACCTTTAAAATCTATATCGTTTATTGTTTTCATTGTGTTAATTTTTGTTTCACAAATATACTTCAAAAAAAATAATGCATTGAAGATTTTTACGAAACCGATTTCAGAGTTAAGTTTGAAAGATTCACAATACTCAATTTATATTTGCTGAAAATGTTTTACTTTCGTTTTATGAAATTTTCTGAAGTTTTAGGTCAAGAACATTTAAAAAGTCATTTAATAAAATCTACTGATAATGGCAGAATTCCTCATGCCCAATTATTTGTAGGAAAAGAAGGATCTGGAACACTTTCAATGGCAATTGCGTATGCACAATATCTTTTATGTTCTTCAAATACTGATAGAACATCGTGTGAAATAAAATGTTCAAAACTAGCACATCCCGATTTACATTTTGCCTTTCCTGTGGCTATAAACGATATCGTAAAAAGTAAACCGGTTAGTAAATTATTTTTAGACGAATGGCGGTCTTTTATAACAAATAACCCTTATGGTAATTTATTTGAATGGCTTCAGCAAATTGGTGTTGAAAATAAACAAGGACAAATTGGAGTAGATGAAGCCGAGGAAATTGTGAAGGCTTTGCAATTAAAATCATATGAAGGCGGATATAAAATTATGGTTATTTGGATAGCAGAAAAAATGCATACTTCTGCTGCAAATAAACTATTAAAATTGTTAGAAGAACCACCTGATAAAACCGTTTTTATTTTGGTCAGTGAAAATCAAGAACAATTATTAACAACCATCACTTCAAGATGTCAAATTTTACAATTCCCTTTATTGCCTGAAACAATAATTGCACAAGGATTAATTGAGCGTGAAGGTACTGATGCTCCAATAGCAAAATATATTGCACAACAATCAGACGGAAATTTTAATAAAGCAATGCATTTATTGCACAATGATAACACCGATGAACAATTTGAAACCTGGTTTATAACCTGGATTCGAGCAGCTTTTAAGGCCAAAGGAGATTCATCTGTTATTCAACTTCTTATCGAATGGAGTGAAACTATTTCCAAAACTGGACGCGAAACACAAAAACGGTTTTTAACTTTTTGTATTCAATATTTTAGACAAGCTTTGTTGCTAAATTACAATGCAAGTTCTTTGGTTTATTTACAACCAAAAACACCAAATTTTAGTTTAGAAAAATTTGCTCCGTTTATTCATGGTTCCAATATTTTATTAATAACTGAAGAATTAAATGAGGCTATTTATCATATTGAACGTAATGGAAATGCTAAAATAATTTTATTAGATTTATCTATCAAATTAACTCGTTTTTTACACCTAAAAGACACCGAATAACAAAAAATGAATGCTATTTATTCAAATCTAACAACACTTCTAATTCTGCTATTTTTTGGCATCACTTATTTTTTTTCTATTTATGAAAAGTTAACTGGTTGGAAAGGAACCATTAAATTTTATAAAATTCATTTTGATAAAACTTTCGTGATTAAACACCTCGCCTTTTTTATTAAAGTAGTGGTGGTGTTAGAAATTATATGCCTGTTTATATTACTTTTAGGGATGTATTATATTATTAATTTACAGCAAATTTTAGTTGCTCAAATAGCATTTATTCTTTCGGCAATAACCTTACTAATTTTGCTTATCGGACAGCGAATTGCAAAAGATTATACTGGAGCAATGAATGTAACAATTTATTTTATTTTAAATTGTTTTGGAATTTACATTTTAACATAACACACTAATTATGAAATTATTAGGAATTGGATCACGTATAAAACACCCCGAATTTGGTATGGGAGTTGTAACAAATTTAACAGCTAAACATTATTGGGTAACATTTATAGAAAGTGGTTTAGAAACTATTGATATAGACAGTACTTTTGAAATAATTGAAAATTTGGAAGATGAAGTTGATGCGATCAGTTTTTACGAAGTTGAAAAAGTTTTTAAAAACTTACTTCAAAAATGGTCTGATGTTACAGAAGTAGTTCATATTGCCGACAAATGGAAAGGCGGAAATTTAATTCTTGAACCTGGAGATACTAGCCTTAGCGCTAAAGAAATTCCGATTGAAACTTTTTTCCATAAAATTGTAATGGTTCGTGACCGTGTTCGAGTTATGGAACAAAAAATAAATGCAAGCAGTTTAGATGATCAGGACAAAGTTGATTTGCAACAATATATCACCAGAATTTATGGAAGTTTAACAACGTTTAATGTGTTGTTTAAATTAAAAGAACAACAATTTGTGGGATCTAAATCTTAATTTATACTTATACATACTATTTTATCTTTAAGTTTTATCTAGATAGAAAAATTAAATTTAACACAAAGTCAAAAAATATATTAAACTTAAAATCAATTCTAAAAAACGAAACCCCCTTTAACAAATTGCTAAAGGGGGTTTAAAATTTATTAATTTTTTACTATTATTTTTTGGTATATTCTTTATTCAAAATTCCCAAAATATCTTTGGTAACATCTAATTTTTCATCACCATACATCACTGTACCTTTTCCTGAAGTACCTAAAATCACTTTAAATCCTTTAGATTTAGCATAATCTGCAACAAAACTATCAACTTTTTTAGTTAAAGCATCGCTATTTTCTTGATTCTCTTTTTGAAGTATTTGAGAAGCCTCTTGTTGTTTCGCCTGTAAAAATTGTTGTTCTTGTTGCAATGCTCCTTCCACTTCAGCTCTTTTTTGAGGAGTCATTTTTTGTGAATTTGCATAATACTCTTGAACTTTTGATTGAAATGGTGCTTGTAAACTATCTAACTGTTTCGCTATAGTTTCTTGCTTTGCTTTCAACATAATTTCTAAAGCTTTGGTTGCTTCATAGTCTTTCATTAATACTTCTACATCTATATAAGCAATTTTAGTTTCAGAGCAAGAAGCTAACAAGATTGCAAAAGCAACAATAATTATTTTTTTCATTTTTATAAATTATTATATTAAAATATTTTTTTGCGAATATATGAACAAAAAGTGTAGAATGTTCAAATAATTTGTTTAATTGTTTTTTGTTATTCTATGTTTTAAATAAATAGAATATTTCTATAGAAATCAGCTTTATTTAACTGTTGTTTTAGCTTGTTTTGAAAAATAAACACTAAATTATGAGCCACGCTGCTTAAAATCTCATTAAAAAGCCTTAAATCGTCTAATTGCTGTTTTTGATTACATAAATTATGGAAGAATACTCTTTTGTAGTCACTGCTTTTAAATTAGAAATTAATCCTACCCAAAAAGCCTTAAATAGAGATGCTTTACCATACATATATTTTTCACTTAGCATAGAAACATAAAATGAATCAAAATACATTGGTTTAACCTCGGCAACAATTAATTGCTCCTTTTTAAAAATTATGTCAATCGCTTTTTTCGAAAAATGCCAAAGGTGTCTAGGAACATCATACGCTGCCCAAAACTGTTTATAATAGTATGCATCGAAACTCTTAAAATTTGGAACGGCCACAACGATTCTGCCATTTGGTTTCAATAATGACTTAAGCTTTTGAATATATTCATCTAACATTGGCACATGTTCTAAAACATGCCATAATGTAATAACATCAAATTTTTGGTTTTCAACTTCAAATAAATCATTAATTATTTCGGTATTGTTTTCTGTATTTAATTTTGACAAAGCCAATTCTCTAGCATTTTTATTTGGCTCAACTCCAACCACATTCCATCCCTTGTTTTTACAAACAACTAAAAATTCACCTGTGCCACATCCAACATCTAATAAATTCTTTCCTTCAGTTTTAAATGAATTTAGGAGGTGCAACTTTTTTTGTAGCGTGTGTTTTTTAACAATTTGATATATTTTATCCGTAATCGATCTTTTTGCATCTGTATGGGAAATGTAGGTTTCGCTTTCGTAATATGAAGCTAATTCGCGCCCTTTGGGTTGCGGAAAAGTTTCAAGCATATCGTACTTTTCATTATAGATTAAGTCAAATTTTTTATTTGAAACGGTATAATCTACACACGTTAGAAATTTAGATATTGTTTCTCCCACTACTATTAAGATGTATTGTAAAAATTATGTGTATTTTTTTTCTTCGTTTTGTTTAAAATATCTTCTTGTTCCACGTGGAACATATTTATTAGCGCCCCATATAAACCAACAAAACCGAAATATCACTTGGGGAAACTCCGCTAATTCTCCCTGCTTGAGAAATGGTTCTAGGTTTAATTTTAGTTAATTTTTGACGAGCTTCTATGGATATCGATTTTACTTTTCGGTAATCAAAACTCTCTGGAATAATTACATTTTCTAAACGATTTACTTTATCTGCTTGGTTCTTTTCTTTTTCAATATAACCTGCATACTTTACATGAATTTCTGTTTGTTCACGTATTTCAGTATCTATATTGTTGGTGTCAACAAACTTTTTAATAGTTACTAAATTTTCAAGATCAGAAAAGGATAATTGAGGGCGAGATGCAATTTTAAAAAGCTTCATAGACTGATCAATTAAAGCAGTTTCTCTTCCTTCTAAAATTGGATTAATATCTTCGGGTTTTACACTTGTATCTTGCAAAAACTTAACATACAAATCTGTTTTTTCTTGCTTTTCTTCTACTCTTTTCATTCGTTCTTTAGACGCTAAACCTAACTCAAATGAGAGCGGAGTTAATCTTAAATCGGCATTATCTTGCCTTAATAGTGTTCGATATTCAGCTCTAGAAGTAAACATTCTATAAGGTTCTTCTGTGCCTTTTGTTATTAAGTCATCTATTAAAACGCCAATATAAGCATCACTTCGCTTTAAAATAAAAGGCTCTTTTTCTTGAATTTTCAATGCCGCATTAATACCCGCCATTAGGCCTTGAGCCGCCGCTTCTTCGTACCCAGTAGTGCCATTTATCTGGCCAGCAAAATATAAATTTTTAATCAGCTTCGTTTCAAGGGTATGAGTTAATTGGGTTGGTGGAAAGTAATCGTATTCAATCGCATAACCAAATCTAAAAAACTTTACATTTTCAAAACCCACTACTTTTCGCAACGCCTTATCTTGAACATCTTCAGGTAATGATGTGCTAAATCCGTTTACATATACTTCACAAGTGTCCCAGCCTTCAGGCTCTACAAATAATTGATGTCGCTCTTTAGTAGAAAATCGATCAATTTTATCTTCAATAGAAGGGCAATATCTAGGTCCAATACTTTGTATTCTTCCATTAAACATGGGCGACCTATCAAAACCTGTTCGAAGTAAGTCATGTACATCCAACGATGTATATGTCATATAACATGAACGCTGAATTGCAAGTGGTTTTGTGTTAGGAGAAAATGAGAATTTCTCAGGATTATCGTCTCCGGGTTGTTCTATCATTTTTGAATAATCTAATGATCTTCCATCAACTCGAGGGGGTGTTCCTGTTTTCATTCTACCTGCTTCAAAACCCTTTTTAACTAAATCTTCAGTAATTCCTGTTGAAGCCCTTTCACCAGCTCTACCGCCACCAAATGTTTTATCTCCAATATGTATTAAGCCATTTAAAAAAGTGCCCGCAGTTATAATAACGCTTGTAGATTTAATTTCAATTCCTAGCGCAGTTCTAACCCCAACTACTTTCCCTCCATCAAACAAAAGACCGTTTACCATATCTTGATAAAAATCTAAATTCTCCGTTTGTTCCAGCATTAATCTCCAACATTCAGCAAAACGCATACGATCACTTTGAGCTCTCGGACTCCACATTGCCGGTCCTTTTGATTTATTAAGCATTTTAAATTGAATAGCGGTTTTATCTGTAACAATACCACTATAACCACCTAAGGCATCAATTTCTCTAACAATCTGACCTTTTGCAATACCTCCCATAGCAGGATTGCAACTCATTTGAGCAATGTTTTGCAAACTCATTGTTATCAATAAAGTTTTAGCTCCTAAGTTTGCGCTTGCAGCAGCAGCTTCACTACCTGCATGACCACCTCCAACAACTATAACATCGTATTTTGTGCTAAACATATTACTCATTTTTTAATGTTCCACGTGGAACATCTATTTAAAATATTCTAAACATTCATCTTCAGCCGTTCTCATTTTAACTACATCTTCAGTTGCTTTATCTTTAAATCCAAAGAAATGTAATATTCCATGAATTATAACTCTATTTAATTCATTATCAAAGGTTTGATTAAATAAAATAGCGTTTTCTTTAACCCTTTCTACAGAAATAAAAATATCTCCACCTATTAGTTTTCCCATCGTGTAATCAAAGCTAATAATATCAGTTAAAGTGTCATGTTCCAAGAAATCTTGATTCAATTTTAACAAATACTTATCATCGCAAAATATAAAATTAAGTTCGCCTTCTCTAAACTTATAGCGTTTTATACAACCGCTTATCCAATGTTTAACTTTGTCTTCATTACTTACATTAAACTCGGTCTCATAATTAAACTCAATCATAAATTACTCCTCTTTCTTAAAATAATTTTGCACCTTTTCTTTAAAAACAGGACGCAAAGGTAATGATTGCCTATTTAATATTTCATAATAATTCTTAAACAAGCGCTCATGCTTTAATTTTAATTCGTTGGTCATTTGAAAATTATCCTCACTTTTAGTAGCCTTTCTATTTTGATCTTCACCTTGTTCAAAACTAGCTTCATCTAATTTCAATAACTGATATTGAATGTCACTCATTTTTTTAATAAGTTCTTTTGTAAAACCTTTTTTAAGCAATTCAACTTGCAAATCTTCCATAGATTTTAATGGTGCATTTCCTTTAGAACCGCCCTCACCATTTTTATTTAACAACTCTTGCAACGCGTTTTTTAATATTTCTTGCTGCTTATATATCTCGTACAAACTGTCACCATCTTGATCTCCATTTTCCCCATCTCCTTTTTCCTTGCCATTCTCTCCCGGTTTTTGACCTGATTTATCCAATCCTTTTTGTGCCTCTTTCATTAAATCACCTTGCTTTTTAATAATGTCTGGCAACGAAAAATCACCTGATTTTCCTTTTCCCTTACCCATACTCATAGACGCATTTAACAAGCTTTCCAAAACATTACTTAATGAATTTGCTAAATTATTAGCGCCTGTAATAACAAATTGCTGGTCGGCAAAGCCTTGCGGAAAAAGACTTTCAGAAAAATTTGAAATGGACTGATCCAAGTAATAGTGCGTATTTTCAACTTCGGTTTGAATCGCTGTGCTCATTTTAACCAAACGAAGTGAAAGCACATACAAACTATCGTCAATATGTGTAAAATATTCCTTGAGTAAATTTTGCTCCTTAAGATTTCTGGAAAACTCGATTCTATTTCCTTTACTAGATTGATATTTTTTCAATAAATCTTCTTGTTTAAAAGAAAATTCGATCAGGTTTTCAACTATTATTCTCAGGTCTTCAATGTTTTCATCCATCATTTCACTTTCACCTTCTTGCATGTTTTTTTCTAGTTTTTTACCTAACTCTTTCATTTTTCGAGCAGCAAATTTTTGCTTGCTATTCGTTTTTGAATTGGGTTGCTTCAATTCATTAGGAAGATTCTCCAGCTCTTTTTTTACCTCCTCTACATCGTCTTTAACCTCAGGAATATCCATAGGTCGCTTCAGTTTATCGTTTTCCTTGTTGAGTTCCTCTAAATCCTTTTCAATTTCATTAAATTTTTTATTGATACTTTCTTGCGATTCACTTTGTTTCTCCTTTACTTGATTGTCAGCAATTTTTAACTGTTCGTCAGATAATTTTAGTAAATCTTCACTTACTTTATTCATTTTTTGTTCTACATAAAATCTTTTTGTAAGCTCTAAAATTCGTTCCAACGATTTTTCATTTCGTTTATTCTTTTGAACCAAATCATCCATTTTTTGCATCATCCCTTCGTTGTCCATTTTTTCAGCCAACTTCTTTAATTCATCCAATAATTTATTTTGCTGCATCAATTCCTGATTCTCAGAAATTCTTTTTTCTATCTCTTTGCTATCTGTATTTAGTTTTTCGTTCTCAAAATCTTTTTGAACCGTACTTTTAAATTGTTCTCCTAATTCTTTAAAAAGCTGTTCATATTTTTTATGACGATTTAGATTATCTTCTAATTTTTTTAAATCGTCCCAATTATAATTTTCTTTAGTTTTTAGCGCATTTTTAAAAGCCTCTTCCTCTTTATTACTTCTTTTAAATCTATCCAAAGATTTGCTCATTTCGTCAATTTGATTCTTTTGATCTTTCAACATTGCAATATCCTTTTCATCTTTGGTCATCTTATAAAACGAGAATATTTTACTCTTACTCTTTTTAGCTCCTTGTATTCCATCGTTATCAAATACTTCAAAATACATTTCATAATTTTCGCCTTCTTTCAATTTCAAATTTTCTGGTACAACAAAAGCTACATCGGCAATAAAACCTTTTTGAACACTAACTGAAACAGTAGAAATAATGCTAGGTTTATTGGTAGTGTAATAAATAAAATTTACTTTAGAAATACCATAATCATCACTTACCTGTCCAACAAATAAAACTGGCTCGTTACGAATAGAATCTAGATTGGACTCCATTTGAATTTTTGGAAATTCGTCATTTATAACATGAATCTTAAAATCCAGCACCTCGTGATTTTTAAAGTTTCTATTGGTAGTTCCAATACTATAATTAAAATCTTTCATGCAGGTATGCATTAACCTAAAGTGATTTTCCTTTTCTATTTGAAAAGGTTGAGAATGACCGATATCGCTTATAAATTGCAATGATTCCGTTTTAGCAGTGCTTACAATCCATGTGATTTTTGTTCCAGCTGGGACACTTAAATTACCCGAATTCAATATAATTTCATCCTTAATATTGGTGTAATTAGGATAATCTAACACCATTTTTAATTCTTCAATTACTGGAACAGTTTTTAGTGCAATTTCATACGATTTTGAACGGACTTTTCCATCCACAAAATGAAATGAAACTGCCTTCTTTAATTTGGAAAAGGTGTATTTAAATTTTCCTGAAGATTCACTTTCTAAATAAAATGGTTCATCATCGATTATTATCAACGGGTTTTCAGGAATAACCGAACCTTTAATACCAACTTTTAAGGTAAAATCATCACCCTCTTTTACGGATAAAACTTTATTTTCAACAATAAAACTAAATAGAGCAGGTGCTTCAAAAGCTGTTTTATAGTGCACAATTCTATTTAAACTATCACCTACTATAAACTGATTTCCAGATATATAAGCCCCAACTAAAAATAAAATTGGAATAGCTGCATACGGTACGTATTTTTTATTTTTTGAAAAATCAATAGCCCTTTTAAAAGGAATTGGAACCAATTGCTTTGCCTTTTGATCGATACTTGCCAACACCAAATCAGAATCTTGCGACAATTCTTTTAGCTGTATCATATTAAGCAGCTTATCACTTACTTCTGGGAAATGATTGCCAATAATTTTTGCCGCTTCTTTTGTGGAAATTCCACTTCTTAATCCAACTAATTTAATAATAGATTTTAAAATGTAATTATTAAACAACAACAATTCTACCCCAATAAAAACCCAAAATAAAAGAGTACGAGCAACTGGCTGTAACCATAAAAAATGTTCGATTAAAAGTGTAAAAATAAAATACAATAAACCAATGGAGCAAAACAGCAACATGCCTTTTAACAATTCATTTAAATAGTATTTATTTATAAACTGTTGTAATTTGAGTTGTATTTCGTTTATTGAA
Organism: Lutibacter sp.; assembly: GCF_030692605.1. Classification (GTDB taxonomy): domain Bacteria; phylum Bacteroidota; class Bacteroidia; order Flavobacteriales; family Flavobacteriaceae; genus Lutibacter. The sequence goes on along the minus strand of NZ_JAUYUD010000106.1, from coordinate 44,037 downwards.
TTCAATTTTAGTAGTTAACAAGTTGTAGCTGATAAATTTACTTAAAATAATAAGATAAATTATCTAAAGGCAGTCAAAAAAACAAACCTAAACGGTTAAAGAATAGTATAACCTAAATTCAATTAGAACCAATTCAATTAATAATATGAAACTTTAATTTCTAAATATCAGTCGATTCCGTCTTTGCGAATGAGGTACGAGTGTGGCAATCTGTTTATTAATCGTGAGATTGCCATATTTTACTTAAAAAAAGTAAAATTCGCAATGACTATTTTTCTAAACTATTAATTACCTTTAATTTATTATTAACGTGAGTTCGATATAAAAAAGAGCAATACTACCTGAATATAAACTATTTACGTCTTTGCGAATGAGGTACGAATGTGGCAATCTGTTTATTGATTGTGAGATTGCCACATTTTACTTAAAAAAAAGTAAAATTCGCAATGACTGTTTTTCTAAACTATTAATTACCTTTAATTTATTATTAACGTGAGTTCGATATAAAAAAGAGCAATACTACCTGAATATAAACTATTTACGTCTTTTGCGAATGAGGTACGAGTGTGGCAATCTGTTTATTAATCGTGAGATTGCCACATTTTACTTAAAAAAAGTAAAATTAGCAATGACTATTTTTCTAAACTATTAATTACCTTTAATTTATTAGTACGTTGAACTAATTTTCATAGAAAAATAAGCGATTATAAAATCACTATTTTTTCTTTAATGGCATATATTACCAAGCCAATACGTGATTTAACTTCTAATTTTTCGAACAATGCTTCTCGGTAATTTTCAACAGTTTTCGGACTTAAAAACATGACTTCTGCAATTTCTCTATATGTTTTTTCAGAAACCGTGAGCTTCAAAAATTCCAATTCTCTGTCTTTTAATTTTATACGTCTTTCGCTTTCTTTATTAGGTGAAGAATTTAACAGTGTGTTGGTTACATTTTCGGTATAATAAAATCCTGAAGTGTGCACTTCATTTAATGCATGCAATAAAATATCTGGATGAATATCTTTCAATAAATACCCTTTTGCGCCAGCACGAAGCATTTTTAAAATAGTAACCTCATCGGCCTCCATAGAAAGCGCAAGAACCTTAATTTCGGGTTTATTATCTTTTAACCATTGTGTAGCTTCTATACCATTCATTAAGGGCATTTGTATGTCCATTAAAATAATTTCAGGCTCTTTATTACTATTCGAAAAATAGTCCACAACTTCTTTGCCATTGCTCAAAACTTTGAGTACGTTAAATCGTGTAAATTGAGAAACTAAGCCGTTTAAAGCCTGAGAAAATAACATGTGATCGTCTACTATAATAATATCTATTTTTTCCATTTTAACTCTCTTTTTCTTTTGGGCATTTTATATATAACTTAGTGCCTTCGTTTACTTTCGAGTTTAAATTGAACGTGGCGCCAATTAAATTGGTTCTACTTTTCATATTTAAAAGGCCAATTCCTTTTTGTGAATCTGTATCTAAAACATCAAAACCAACGCCATTGTCTTCAATAAAAATTTCTAAAAATGAAGGTTGATAAACAAGGTCTACCTTTAATATTTTTGCTTTTCCATGTTTTAAAGTATTATTAAAAAATTCCTGTAATATTCTGAATAAAATTATTTCTTTTTCGTTGGTTAAACTATAAGTTTCCCCAGAAATTACAAAATTAGATTTAATAAAATTTAAGCGATTGTACCTTTCAATTTCATGGGTTATAGATTCTATTAAACCCTTATTTTTAATAGTATCTGGATTTAAAGATTTTGCCAAACCACGCAGTTCTTGTAAACTTTTACCAATAATTTCTCCCGTTTCTCTAATTTTTTCTTGCTGTTCTATAGGTAATGTTAATTGTACCATATTCAATTGCATTTTTGCAACTGAAAGTAACTGCCCCACATTATCGTGTATTTCCCAGCTTATATTTTGAAGTGCTTGTTCTTGAATTTCTAATTTAGACTTGGTAATTTCTTCATCAAAAAGTAATTGTGTTTCGCGCTGTTTTAATAAATAAGCTGTCTTTTTCTGTTGAAAGTAAAAAAAGAACACAATTAATGTAATAGCCAATATTAAAACTATAATAGTGGTTACAAAAATTAAAATTTGAATTTCAGTTTGTCCCATAAATTAAACATTATATTCTTTTTTACTTACTATAAAACCTGTGATAAAGCAACCAGCCATTATTATGTTTAAACTTAAAATTATAATATCAAAAACACCATTGTAATTTATTAGTTCGGCAATTACACAAATCGGAATCATGCCAATATTAAAAAATAAAACCCCTATACTTATCCAAAAATAGATTGAAGTATTTAATTTTAAAACCGCATCACTCTTTAATAATTCAATAAAATACAACATTACCGAAAGAACAATTAAAATACTTGAAACTATAATGTTATAGTTCAAATGTTCTAAAATAAAATTTGTAAAAAAAGCAATATCGATAATAGAAATTAATGTATAAATCAATATAATAGTTTTAATAAAATTACGGTATAATTTATTGTTGATTAACTTATAAAAAAAATAAAAATAAAAATAACTATTAGCTAAATTCCAAATATTATATATATAAAATGTGCCCTTTCTAAAAATTACTCCAATTACAAAGGAGATCAATTCTGTTATAAATGAATAGACTAAGAAAATTAGTAGTAATTTTAATAAATTACTACTTCTAATTTTATCAAAATTAACAACTACAATCAATATTGTAATCAAATAAATTAAAGGATATATTAGATTAAAATATTTCAATTTAATTGTGGATATACTGCTGAAAGTAATTGAACTACTGAGCCATTATTTAACCCATAAAATTCTTCAATATTACTACTGACTTTACTTGCTATAAAATTAAACATTATATTCTTTTTTACTTACCATAAAACCTGTGATAAAGCACCCATACATAATTACGTTTACAAATAATAATATATAGTGATATACACCTTCCCATTTTATAAGTTCGGCAACCACTAAAACAGGAATAAAACCAAAGTTAAAAATAATGATTCCAGTACTAATCCAAAATTCAGAAAGCCTTGTAACGTAAATAATTTTATTTGAATTCATAATTTCAAGAAAATAAATAAAAACTAAAAATGTTACCAAAAATAATCCTAAAATGAATGTATAAGTCTGCAACCTATGTTCAAATTTTTGAAAATATAACTGATTAATTATCAAACTAATTGCAAAGAAAAACATCATTATATAACCAATTTTTTTTGACTTTTTATTTTTAATTAAAATCGAATAAAAAAACAAATTGAAAAAAGTATATGCAATGCTATAAACATTATTTATAATAACTGTATTTACTCCTTTTGATAAATAAATATTTGCAATAGTTTCACTAATAAAAACATAACCTATAAAATATATAAAATATTTTATAGGTGTTGTTTTAAACTTTTTAAAGTTAAATATGGCTACAAAAAAAGTTATTGAAATAACTAATAAAATTAAAAAAGCTCTAATAACCATAAAGGAGCATTATTTTTTAAATTTAAACTTCGGTTTGAGGGTAAGGTGCTTGTGGAGGATTTCCTGATGTTCCGTAATTCATTTCATCAATATCATCTACTTCCAAACATGTTAAACTCTTACTATCCATACATTATTTATTATATTCTTTTTTAGTTACAATAAAACCAATACTAAAACAGCTTAACATAATTACATTTAAAGCGACTAAAATATATTTAAATATTCCTTTGTAATTTAGAAATTCTATCATTACATATATTGGAACAATACCTGCATAAAAAATTAAAATTCCAATACTTAACCAAAACAAAAGCATTTTATTAATCTTTAATATATCATCACTCTTTAAAAGTTCTACAAATAAATAAATAACACCTATAAGTATAAAAAAACTACCTATTATAAGCGAATATGTTTGGCTTGTTTGAATTGATTTTTGAAAAAATAAAACATTACTTAAACAAAAAAGTATATACAAAATAATTAATAATGGTAAATAAACTTTGTTCTTTTTGGTGTAATGGTAGATTGTAAACAAGTAAAATAAAACACTTACAAACATGTAAATATTATACAAAATAAACGTGTTCTTTTTTAATCCATTACCAACAAAAAACGCAGTTGTTTCATTTATTAAATCATAGAATAAAAAAAATAAAAAATATTTTAAAAATGTATGATTATATTTTTTATATGTAACAGTTCCTATAATTACTGTAATAAACAGTAATATATTAATTATTATACCCCACATAAAAATTACTATTGTATCTGAGGATAAGGTGCTTGTGGAGGATTTCCTGATGTTCCGTAATTCATTCCATCAATGCTATCCACATCAGAACCGCCTTCTCCGCCCTCAACACCTTCTTTGTTTAAAGAACCTACTGCAGCTTGGGTGGGTACAAAAAACACAGTAGAAAGTGCTTTTTTATCTTCTTTTTTATCGTTTTTAGCATAGGCTCCAAAATATACGCGCAACCCGTTTACAGTAATATTTTTGGCTTTTCCTTGCGCTTCAACATACGCAATGTATTCTTTTAATTCTTCCAAAGAAAACCAACTAGAAATGGCATCTTTTTTAGTTGGATTTCCAGTTTCTCTTTCAACAATTTTATCTAATTCTTTTGAGCGCGTTTTAATAAAATTTTGATTTAATTCTTTTGCCTCTTGTGGTGTAATTAATTTCATAATTATATATATATTTATTTAAATGTTAAAATTAGTGTATTTGCTTCAATTTTAAAACAAAAATAAAAAAGGGTGTTTTTCCCCATATTTAACAGTGTAAATCCCTTTTTAAACAATTATAATAAGTTCTACCTTCGGTATCTGAAAAAGAAATAAAATTAGCAACACATGAAAATATTAAAATACCTAAACCAAAAAAGCATCCAAACATTTGGTATAGGATTAATTGTGTTTTTTGCTCTTTTACTAAACTTATATATATTGAATCAGATAATTACTAAAGCGGGATCAGATATTGAATTTAAAAATAGCACAAACAGAACATTATATTAATTGTCACCCACACTTTAAAATAGTTGATTGACATTCTCTATTTCTAAAAAATCGTTTTTGGGTAACGTTTTTAAAGGCTACATTCCTGTAGCCTTTTTTTGTATTATAAAGGTGTGTATTTCTTTGGTTAATTTATCTTTGCATTTTAAAATTCATTTACAATGCAAAATGTTAGAGTGAGATTTGCCCCAAGTCCAACAGGACCTTTACATATTGGTGGTGTTAGAACTGCCCTTTTTAATTATTTATTCGCTAAAAAACATGGGGGTACTTTTATTTTACGAATTGAAGATACAGACCAAACAAGATATGTTGCTAATGCTGAAAAATATATAGTTGACGCTTTAAATTGGTGTAACATTCCTTTTGATGAAGGTCCAAATAAAAATGAAAAATACGGTCCTTATCGACAATCTGATCGAAAAGAGATCTATAAAAAATATGCTGATCAATTAATTGAAAACGGTAATGCCTATTACTGTTTTGATACTACTTCAGCATTAGATTTTCATAGAACAGACTACGAAGCAAAAGGGGAAACTTTTATCTATAACTGGCATAACAGAACAAAACTTACAAATTCTATTTCACTTTCTAAAGATGAAGTGCAAAAACGCCTTTTAAACGGTGAAGAATATGTAATTCGGTTTAAAATGTATGAACCCGAAAGTGAACAAGAAACTATAGAATCTATAGATATAATTCGTGGTCCAATTTCATTTAGAAAAGATATTTTAGACGATAAAATTTTGTTTAAAAGTGACGGGATGCCAACCTATCATTTAGCAAATATTGTTGACGATCATTTAATGGATATAAGCCACGTAATTCGTGGTGAAGAATGGTTACCATCGCTCCCTTTACACATAGCCTTATATGAAGCATTTGGCTGGGAAGCTCCTGAATTTGCTCATTTACCACTTATTTTAAAACCTGTAGGAAAAGGAAAATTAAGCAAACGCGATGGTGATAAATTAGGATTTCCTGTTTTTCCTTTGGAATATAAAAACGAAGAAACAAACGAGATTTCAAGAGGGTATAAAGAAGATGGTTATTTTGCCGATGCTTTTATAAATATGCTGGCTTTATTGGGTTGGAATCCTGGAACTGAACAAGAACTATTTACCTTGTCAGCACTTTGTGAAGCATTTACATTAGAACGTGTAAGTAAAAGTGGTGCTAAATTTAATCCTGATAAAACAAATTGGTTTAATCAACAATACATGTTGTTAAAATCTGATGCCGAATTGGCTGAATTATTTGCTCCTATTGTGGAAAAACACCTTGCTGTGAAAGATGAGATTACTTCGTCGTCAACTCCTCGTAATGACGCACACATATTTGACCTTGATTACATTACCAAAGTTGTTTCACAAATAAAAGAGCGAGCCACATTTGTAAGTGATTTTTGGGAATTAAGCAGTTTCTTTTTTGTAGCTCCAACTTCTTATAATGAAAAAGCTGCCTCTAAAAACTGGAAAGAAGATACCTCAGACATAATGAAAGAGCTAATTACTGTTCTTGAATCTATTAAAGATTTTAAATCTCAAAACATTGAAACTGCTGTTAAAGAATGGATTACTTCTAAAGAAATTGGATTTGGAAAAGTGATGCAACCTTTTAGATTAAGTTTGGTTGGAGACATGAAAGGTCCTCACCTATTTGATATTGCTGAAATGATTGGGAAACAAGAAACAATTAGAAGAATTCAAAAAGCGATTGCTACATTCTAAAATTTTCAAAAACGTCATTACGATGAGTGATAACGAAGAAGTAATCTGTTTCTAATTGGCAGATTTCTTTAGTTTTTATCAAAACTTCGCGATGACGTTTTCTGTAGTTCTAATTTTACATTATAACCTTTTAATAAATTTAAATTTTAAGCGCTTCTAATATTCTTTTAGGTGTAACTGGCAATCTATTAACTCTAGCGCCACAAGCATCAAAAACAGCATTTGCAATTGCGCCACCAACGCATATAATTGCTGGTTCACCGCCTCCTTGTGGTTTTGAATCCATTTTATCTATAAATACACATTCTATTGGAGGTGTATTTGAAAATTGTGTAAATTTATAACTACTAAATCCCCAAGATTTTATAGTTCTTCCAGTAAATTCAATATCTTCATACAACGCATAACCCAATCCCATTGTTATTCCTCCCTCTGTTTGTAAAATTGCACCATGCGGATTTACAACTTGTCCCATATCTTGCCCACAAACAATTCGTATAGGTTTAACTTCACCTGTTTTTTTATTAACAAATACTTCTGCAATTAAAGCTACACAGGTTCCTGCGTCTTCTCCAAGAGCTATTCCATAGCCATGTCCTTCTTTCTTAGGTTTATCCCAATTAAAAGTTTTTGCGGCCAATTCTAAAGTAGCGCGCATATTATCATCTTTTAAATTGTTTAATCTAAATTGCAACGCATCAATACCAACTGAATGAGCCATTACATCTATATGAGATTCTCTGGCAAATGTTGTAGTATTATTTCCAGGAGCTCTCCAAGCACCAGTTCCAAATGGATGAACATCATTTTTGTTAAACATTCGAGTTCTATTGTGAGGTACATTATAAAACAATTTGGTACCTCTAGTTCCAGCGCAATAAATATCGAATTCCCATAAATTTAGTTTTCCATAGCTGTCTACACCTGCTTTGGTATTTATAATTGCAGCCGGTCTAAACATATCATACATAAACTCTTCTCTTCTACTCCAAACTAATTGAACTGGTTTACCGCATTTTTTAGAAATTTTAGCAGCTTCTACGGCTTGTTGATTATAAATTTTTCCACCAAAACCACCACCAACAAAAATTTGTTTAACTATTACATCTTCTTCCGGCATATTAAATGTTTTAGCTAATTCAGCTCGAGTACCAAAGGGTGTTTGAGTTGAAGCCCACATAATTAATTTATTTTCTTGAAAATGGCATGTAGCGGAATGCGTTTCCATTGCAGCATGAGCTTTATAACCATCAAGATATTTTGCTTCAATAATTTTAGCTGAATTGGTTCTTCCTTGCTCTAAATCACCACTATTTTCAAATACAGAGCTAGATGTTATGTTGGTTTCTAAATAATTAAAAATAGATTCGCTATCTACATTTAATTTTGGTTCATCCCAAATAACTTTAACCTTTTTAGAAGCTTTATAAGATACTTCTGGATCAGAATGTACAACTGCAACTAAATCTCCATCATCAATTAACTCAATTCCCTTAAATTCTTTTAAACCACTGGAATCTACACTTATTTTTTTTGAGCCAAATACGCTTGATCTAACAATATTTGCATAAACCATTTCAGGTAATTTTATATCTCCAGTGTATTGTGCTTTTCCAGTAACTTTTGCAACAGCATCGGTACTAATAATTGATTTTCCAATAAGTTTAAAATCTTTCGCTTTTTTAATTTCTGGTTTTTTGGTAAGACTTTGAACTATCTTTTGACCTCTAGTTAATTGAGCATAAGTTATCTTTTTTGAAGAATCATCTTTTACATAAATAACTCCATTTTTTGCAACTAAATTTTCAATTGGCACATTTAACTTTTTAGATGCAATATCCATTAATATTTCTCTTGCCTCAGCAGCTGCAGCTCTAATAACAGGATCTGCAAATCTGGTGGTTAAAGAACCCCAAGTTCCAGCATCATAAGGACATAAATCTGTATCTCCCATTATCATTTTTACATCATTTATTCCAACTTCTAGTTCTTCTGCTAATACTTGAGCTAATGAGGTAATAATACCTTGTCCCATTTCAATTTTACCAGTAAAGCAATCTACAGTTCCGTCTTCATTTACACGTAAAAAAGCATTGAAATCTATTTGTTTTTCTTGGGTATTATTTTGACTCCATCCTTGTAATAAAGACAATTCACTTAAAGAAAATATAACTATAATTCCTTTTCCTAATTGTTTTAAAAATTTTCTTCGATCGTAACGAACGGGTTCATTAACATCACTAAAATACAACTGTGTAATTTTATCTGCTTCCATAATTATATTTTTTTGTTCATTTCAATTCCTGCAGTTTGTATAGCATCTACAATTCTGTTATATGAACCGCACCTGCATAAATTTTGCTCCATGCCTTTAATAATTTGATCTCTTGAAGGCTCAGGATTTTTTAGCAATAAACCGAAAGCGTTCATAATCATACCTGGTGTACAAAAACCACATTGCAACGCATCATGTTCCACAAATGCCTTTTGTATTGGATGTAACACTTCATTAGTGACCATTCCTTCAATGGTAGTAATTTCTTTCCCTTCCATATCTTCTATATACGTTGTACAAGATTGAAAAGGTTCATTATCTACCAATACTGTACAAGTTCCACACTGTCCCAACCCACAACCAAATTTTGTACCCGTTTGGTTTAAATTGGTTCTAATTACTGTTAAAAGCGATTCGTCTCCAACTACTTCAACATTAACAGGTTTGCCATTTAATTTAAAACGTATTGTTTTTTTCATTGTATAACTATTTATGTATCAGACCATTTAAATAATAAAAAAATCTATTATCAAATTTAAGTAATAAATCAATTAGTTTCTAATCAATTTCATCTTAAATGATTAATTAAAATCATTCTAAATTCCGTATCTTTATGTAATTAATTAACCTTTAAAAAAAAATAAAATGATTGGAACGTATATTACTATTTTTATTATTGTCGTGCTTGTTGTTTCAGGATTATTTACCGTAAAACAACAAACAATTGCCATTGTGGAACGATTTGGAAAATTCCAAAGCACAAGAACTCCTGGTTTACAACTTAAAATACCCATTGTTGATAAAGTTGCAGGACGGGTTAGTTTGCGTGTTCAACAATTAGATGTTATTGTTGAAACTAAAACGAAAGATGATGTTTTTGTGCATTTAAAAATTTCAGTACAATTTTTAATTAGACCAGACCATGTTTATGATGCGTTTTATAAACTTCAAAATCCGCATGAGCAAATTACAGCCTTTATATTTGATGTGGTGCGTGCTGAAGTTCCTAAAATGATATTGGATGATGTTTTTGAAAAGAAAGAAGAAATTGCATTGGCTATTCAACGTGATTTAAAAGAAGCTATGCTAGACTATGGGTACGATATTATTAAAGCATTAGTTACAGATATTGACCCAGATGAAAATGTAAAAATTGCTATGAATCGTATAAATGCAGCAGACCGTGAAAAAATTGCAGCACAACACGAAGGAGATGCACAACGTATTTTAATTGTAGAACGTGCAAAAGCTGAAGCTGAAAGTAAGCGATTACAAGGTAAAGGTATTGCAGATCAACGAAGAGAAATAGCTCGTGGTTTAGAAGAAAGTGTGATTGTTTTAAATAGAGCCGGTATAAATAGCCAAGAGGCTTCAGCTTTAATTATTATTACACAACATTATGACACCCTTCAAAGTATTGGTGCAGATACAAAATCGAATTTAATTTTATTACCTAATAACCCTACTGCTGCAAGTTCAATGCTAAACGATATGGTAACTAGTTTACTTGCTGCCAATAAAGTTATAGAATCTTCAAATACTGAGGAAATAAAAAAAGATCCAAAATCTAAAAAATAATGATTTTAACAACAACAAATTCAATAGACTCACATTCTGTAAAGGAATATTTAGGAATTGTTACTGGCGAAACAATAATTGGTGCTAATATTTTTAAAGATTTTTTAGCTGGTATAAGAGATATAGTTGGTGGTAGATCTGGTTCTTATGAAAAAGTGCTTAGAGAAGCTAAAGATACTGCTTTAATAGAAATGGAAGTGCAAGCGCAAAAACTTGGTGCAAACGCAGTTATTGGTATTGATTTAGATTATGAAACTATTGGTAAAAACGGTGGTATGCTTATGGTTACCGCCTCTGGAACTGCAGTAAAAATTTAATTTTAACTCCTTCCTTGATAAACTAAAAAGCCTGTGTAAAATACACAGGTTTTTTTATCAAATACTAAATTATTTTCTAATTTTTGTCTTCTTCTTCTTTTTTAGTATCAGGATCTTCATCTTTAGAAGCCTTTTTAAATTCCTTAATTCCACTTCCTAGTCCCTTCATTAACTCAGGTAATTTTTTTCCTCCAAATAACAATAAAATTGCCAATCCAATAATAATCCATTGCCAAGGACCAACCATTCCTAAAAAAACAACTAATGCATTCATATTATAAAATTTTAAGATACAAAGGTACTAATTAAATCTAAAAAACTATTATTTTTTAAAAAACTTGATTCGGTTTAATTTTCCTTTATAAAAACCAATTTTGAATTAAAAATATTGAAATTTATGATCATCTAAATTTTTAATTAACCGATTTAATTACACCTTTTACAACCGATTTAGATTTTACAATACTTGGCTTTCCTTTATAAAAAATAGAACCGCCAAATTGTGCTTTCGCATCTAACACCTCAGAAACATCAATTTCCACTACTGAACCTGCCAATGAGTTTACAATCGCCTGTTTACTTTCAACATCAAAACCATTATAAATTCCACCTGTATTTGCTTCAATATTCTGATTTTCAGCTATCCCTTTTAAATCGATAATACCCCCGGAAACAGTTTTAATAGTTAAATGTTTAACATCAATATCAAGTTTTATAATGGCACCTTCTTGTACTTTAACATCTAAAAGTGGCTGTTTCAATTTATTTTCTGAAACTATTTTAGCTCCTTCATTTGCATCTAAAACCTCAATATTTTTAGAGTAATAAAGTACTATTGTAGTTCCATCCATTTCAAAATTATCTGGAAATTTTAAACGAACTTTTAAAATTCCATCGCTGTTTTTAATTGAAATATCATCTGCTCTAGGTCCTGTAATTTCAATTTTTGATTCAGTTCCCTTTTTAATTTCTACCGTTAGTCCATTATAAACTTTTAAGGTATTAAAATCTCCTAAATTAGTGGATACTGGTTGTTGCGCTACTACTATTGTACTAACAAATAGCAGTATTAAAACTAGTTTTTTCATTATTTATATTTTACAATTATTAATAACTACCTAACGCAAATAGTATGCCTAAGCCGATTATTATTTCTCAATCTTTTCTAAAAGTGTAAAATCTAAGTGTTTTCGTTCCAAATCGGTATGCTTCACTTTAATTAATACGTGATCTCCTAGTTGATATAAATTTTTTGTTACCTGACCAACAAGTGCATATTGTTTTTCGTCGTACAAATAATAATCATCTTTAATTTCACGTATTCTGCACATTCCTTCACATTTATTCTCAATAATTTCAACATAAATTCCCCATTCTGTTACCCCGGAAATAACACCTTCAAATTCTTGATCTTTATGTTTTTCCATATACTTAACTTGCATATATTTTATGGAATCGCGTTCTGCTTTTGAAGCTAAAATTTCTCTATCTGTGGTGTGTTTGCATTTATCCTCAAATTCTTCCGCTTTTGGAGATTTTCCGCCATCTAAATAATGCTGTAACAACCGATGCGTCATTACATCTGGATATCTTCTAATAGGTGATGTAAAATGACTATAATAATCAAATGATAAGCCGTAATGACCTATGTTTTGAGTGGTATATTCGGCCTTACTCATCGATCTTACCGCTAGTGTTTCAATCATATTTGCTTCTCCTTTTCCATGTACATCTTCTAATAATTTATTCAACGTAGCTGAAGTGGTTTGTTTATTTTTAGTGTCAATTTTATTAGTATACCCAAACTTTTTTACAATGGCTTGCAATGCCATTAATTTATCTAAATCTGGTTCATCATGAACTCTATATATAAAGGTATTTTTTGAAGGTATACCATTGGCAGTTCCAATAAATTGGGCTACTCTTCTATTTGCTAATAACATAAATTCTTCAATTAACTTATTAGCATCTTTAGATTCTTTAAAGTAAACACCTGTTGGTTCAGATTCTTCATCTAGAATAAATTTCACTTCAACTCTATCAAATGTAATGGCCCCATCTTTTAATCTTTTCTTACGAAGAATTTTAGCTAATTCATTTAATTTTAAAATAGCTGAAACAATTTCTGGTTGAACAATGTATGCTTCATTTGTAATCGATATTTCATCAGGTATACTACAATTTAATTTTTCGATTTCTAATTTAGAAGGAATGACAGATGTATTATTTTCAATTAGTTCTTGAGCCTCTTCATAGGCAAATCGTTTATCAGAATAAATAATTGTTCTTCCAAACCATTCATTAATTACATGCGCCTTTTTATCTATTTCAAAAATAGCAGAAAATGTTAGTTTTTCTTCATTAGGACGTAATGAACAAACACCGTTCGATAAAATTTCAGGTAACATTGGAACTACTCTATCTACTAAATATACAGAAGTAGCTCTTTTATAGGCTTCTACATCTAAAATGGTATTATTTTTAACGTAATGTGATACATCGGCAATATGAATTCCTATTTGAAAGTTCCCATTTTTTAATACCTCAAAAGACAATGCATCGTCAAAATCTTTTGCATCTTTTGGATCTATGGTAAATGTAGTTACTTGGCGAACATCTCTACGTTTTCTAATTTCGTCCTCTGTAATTTCTAACGGTAAATATTGCGCTTCTGACTCAACATTTTCAGGAAATTTGTAGGGTAACCCATATTCTAAAAGTATGGAATGAATTTCAGTATTGTGATCCCCAGGTATTCCTAAAATTTCTAAAACTTCCCCAAACGGATTTTTTGAATTATCAGGCCAATCTGTAATAGTTACTAACACTTTTACTCCATCTTCAGCATCTTTCAATTTGTTTTTTGGGATAAAAATATCGGCATACATTTTAAAATCATCTGGAACAACAAAACCAAAATTTTTGTTTAACTGTAATACACCAACAAATTCAGTCTTTGCTCTTTTAATTATTTCAACAACATCACCTTCATCTTTACTATTATGCTTGCGACTATAAACATAAATTTTAACGGTATCTTTATCTAAACCTCTATTTAAATTTCGAGCTGGTATGTATATATCGTGCTCTAATTCATCACAAATAAAGTAGGCATTACCGTTAGATGTAACATCTAAAGTTCCTATATAGTATTTAGATTTTGCCGCTATTTTAAATTTACCTCTGCTAACTTCTTCAATTTTTTTTTGAATTTTTAAGGCTTCTAACTTTTGAATTAATTGATTTCTTCCCTTCGCATCACTAATTTCTAATTTTGATGCAAGTTGACGGTAATTAAAATTAGAATTAGGAGATTGGGTAAGACTTTTTAAGATTAGTTTTGTTAAATCTTTAACTTCATCATCTTTTTTTTTAAATATTTTTTTTCTATTTGACATTCACTTTTTTATTAATAAATTCAAAATTACGATTATTTAAACAGGATTATGTTAATTAATTATTAATTACAATTTGTACTTTGCACATTGAAAAATGTATTTATATGAACACCAATTGGTTTGTAATTATTAATCCAAAATCTGGTCATGGATCTGCCAAAAAAAAGTGGCCTTTAATAAAAAAAGAATTAATTATTCAAAACTTTGATTTTGAATATGAATTTACAAAACATCATAACCATGCTGTAGAATTAGTTAAACAAGCTATAATTAAAGAATTTACAAAATTTATATGTGTTGGTGGAGATGGAACTATTCATCATTTAGTAAATGGAATTTTACATTTAAATCCTTCAAATAAAAATGAACTTAAAATTGGAGTTATTCCAATAGGTACTGGGAATGATTGGATTAAAACTTATAAAATATCTAAAAATTATAAAAAATCAATTGCAATTATTAAAAACGAAAATACTATATCACAAGATATAGGAAAAATAAAAATTAAAGAAAGTAATAAAATAATTTACTTTAATAATTTAGCAGGAATTGGTTTTGACGGTTATGTAGTAAATAAAGTAAGTAAATTTAAACATTTAGGTTTTTTAGCTTATTTAACGGGAGCATTAGTAAGTTTAACCAGTTATAATAAAAGCACTTTAGAAATAAAATTTAACAATATTATAATTAAACAAAAAACACTTTTATTTTTAATAGGGTTATGTAAATTTTCTGGTGGTGGAATGCAATTAACTAAAAATGCAAATCCAACTGATTCCCTTTTTGATATCACTCATGTTTCAAAAATAACTTTATTTACTATTTTAAGTAATTTAAGAGGATTATTTAATGGTAATTTAACCAATCATAAATCGGTTAATAATTATAAAACTTCACAATTAAAAATTAAAGTTTTAGACAATCAATTAACATATATTCAGGCAGATGGAGAACTAATAGGCTCTGGTAATTTTAAGGTAAAACTACTTCCAAAAGCAATCAACTTTATAGTTCCAAAACCATAAAAATTAAAATTTTCTTAATAAAAGTGTAACATTTGCAAAAGTACTTCGTCTATTTTATACAGAAGACTTTAACAATGAAAAGGTTATATAAAATAATTGCACTATTTTTTGTTATATTTTTAATAGGAATATTAATTACAATAAAAAGTATAAATACCTTCTTTTCATCAAAAAGTAATGTAGAAATAGTTCAAGTTTCTTCAACTTTAGTAAAATCACAAATTCAATTTTAGTTATTAACACACATTATTAATTTATATTTTTAATTTAAATTATTATAAAAATATTGATTGTTATTATAGTGTGTTAATATGTATGATAAATTTTATTAAATTAATTTTTTATTACTATTTATAAATAATTACCAACACATATAATATTTGTAATTACTTAATTTTCAATAAAAATAAACTAGTTATAAACATAGTGTTTATAACTAGTTTATCTTATTTTTTGAATAACTTTTAAAAATATTTTGTTTATAAACCTACTAAAAAATGTTTACAACTACCTATTAAAATTTAATAAAAAAAGTTGTTTATAAAAACAGGTTTATTGTATTAGTGAATAGTTTTAATATTTCAAAATTTACTTATCATTTTTAACGTTGAATTTATCCACAATTGCTGTTTAAATTAAAAGTATTGTTAATCAGTTAATTAAAAAATGCTATTAACATTCTGTATTTTTACAGTTAATAAGTATGAATTTGTACTTTTGTACCGGTATAATTTAAAATTAAGTTTATGATAATTGCAATAGGTAATGATCACGCAGGTACACACTACAAATTTGAAATTACAAAGTTATTAAAATCTAAAGGGATTGAAGTTTTAAATTTTGGAACAGATTTAGAAGATAGTATGGATTATCCAGATACCATTCACCCGGTTGCAACTGCGGTAGAAACTAATAAAGCAACTTTTGGAATTATAATTTGCGGTAGTGGGAACGGTGCTCAAATTACAGCCAATAAACACCAAGGAATTAGAGCGGCACTTTGTTGGAATAATGAATTAGTTGAACTAGCTAGACTTCATAATAATGCTAATATTTTAAGTATTCCGGCAAGATTTGTTTCGTTACAGCAAGCTATGGGTTTTGTAGAACTATTTTTGAAAACTGAATTTGAAGGTGGAAGGCACCAAATAAGAGTTGAAAAAATACCAACTAAATGTTGTTAAGCAAAGCATCATTAATTTTGTCATTCATCAATAATTAAATGGGGAATAATCATTCACATCATCATCCTAAATTAAGTGGAAAAAATTTATTACTATCTATAATTTTAAATAGTATAATTACAATTGCGCAATTAATAGGAGGATTTGTTTCAGGTAGTTTAGCGTTAATTTCAGATGCCGTACATAATTTTTCAGATGTAATTTCATTAATTATTAGTTATGGTGCACATGTGCTAAGCAACAAAAAAAAGCAAACAGCATCTTCTACTTTTGGATATAAAAGAGCTGAAATTGTTGCCGCTTTTATAAATGCCTTATCTCTAATTATTATTGCTGTTTTTCTTGGATTTGAAGCCGTTAAACGGTTTTATAATCCTCAAGAAATAGAAAGTAATATAGTTATTTGGTTAGCTATTTTAGGTATTGCTGTAAATGGTTTTAGCGTTTTATTATTAAAAAATGATGCAAAACACAATCTTAATATGCAATCGGCATATCTTCATTTATTTACAGATATGCTAACATCGGTGGCAGTTTTAATAGGTGGTTTACTTATGAAATTTTATGAAATATATTGGATCGATGCTTTTTTAACTCTTATAATATCAATCTATCTAATGTATTTAAGTTGGAATATTTTAATAACTTCACTTAAAATTTTAATGCTGTTTGCACCATCTCACCTTAATATAGAAGAAGTAGTTGCAGAAGTATCAAAAGTTGTAGGAATTAAAAATGTACACCATGTTCATATTTGGCAATTAAACGATCACGATTGTCATTTTGAAGCACATATAGAATTTTCTGAAGATATTAAATTATCTGAATTTGATTTTATATGCGAACACGTTGAAACTGTTTTGTTTGATAAATTTCATATCAATCATTGTAATTTACAACCAGAATTTAGTAGAAATGATTCCAAAGAAATTATAATTCAAGATTAATGCTACATATTTATAGTAAATCTTATTCAGAATTAACCACCTCCGAATTGTACGAAATTCTTCAATTAAGAGTCGAGGTTTTTGTGGTTGAACAAAATTGTGTGTATCAAGATGTAGACGGAAAAGACCAAAAAGCAATTCATATTATTGGTACAAAAAACAATAAAATAGTTGCCTATACTCGCATTTTTAAACCTAGAGATTATTTTTCTGAAGCAAGTATTGGTAGGGTAGTTGTTGCAATTAATGAGAGAAAATTTGGTTATGGTCATGTAATTATGAAACATTCTATAGATGCTATTAAAAATTATTTTGATCAAGATCTAATTAAAATTTCTGCACAATTATACCTTAAAAAGTTTTATGAATCTCATAATTTTATACAAATAGGAGAAGAATATTTAGAAGATAACATACCACATATTGCTATGATTAGAACTACCTATGAAAAATTCTAAAGTTAAAATTAAAACCATTACAAACCTTTCAAACGAATGGTATAAGTTAGATAAAGTAAATTTTGATTTTCAAACAAAAAGTGGAACATGGCAAAATCAGAATAGAGAAAGTTATGATAGAGGTGATGGAGCTGCAATTTTATTGTATAATCCAGACAAAAAAAAAGTAATTCTTACCAAACAATTTAGAATGCCCAGTTACTTAAACGGTAATAATGATGGGATGATGATTGAAGTTTGTGCAGGTTTATTAGACAATGATAACCCGGTAGATTGTATCAAAAAAGAAACAGAAGAAGAAACCGGATTCAAAATTGAAAACCCAATAAAAATTTTCGAAATCTATTCAACTCCTGGAGCTGTTACTGAAAAAATACACTATTTTATTGCAGAATATAATGATGATTTAAAAATTACTAGTGGAGGAGGTTTAGTAGAAGAATCGGAAGAAATTGAAGTTATAGAATTAGATTTTTATAAAGCACTAACAATGGTTTCAACAGGTGAAATTTGTGATGCTAAAACCATTATCCTATTACAATACGCCAAGATTAATAATTTGGTTTGATTTAGTTGTAAGTTCTAAGCATTAAGTTTTAAGAAGAAAATTATAATGGAAATAAGTTATAAACTTAAAACCGTAAACCAAAAACTGTAAACCAAAAACTTAGAACTGTAAGCTTAAAAGTGCTATTATTAAATTTATTTTCATCAGCATAAAAAGCGTTGATATTATTATAACTAAAGGTTTAATATACTCATATCTTTTTTATATTTTAGCAACATTCAAAAATTAACTTAATAAAGATTATGGCAGAAGATAAAGAAAAAGCAGCAAAATTAAAATCATTACAACTTACCTTAGATAAATTAGATAAAACCTATGGAAAGGGAGCAGTTATGAAAATGGGAGATATGGCCATTTCTGATATTCAAGTAATCTCATCGGGGTCGCTAGGATTAGATTTAGCTATGGGTGTTGGCGGTTATCCAAGAGGAAGAATAATTGAAATTTATGGACCAGAATCTTCGGGTAAAACAACCTTAAGCTTACATGCAATTGCCGAAGCTCAAAAAGCAGGTGGTATAGCAGCATTTATAGATGCAGAACACGCATTCGACCGTTTTTATGCTGAAAAATTAGGTATAGACATTGATAATTTAATTATTTCTCAACCGGATTATGGTGAGCAAGCATTGGAAATTGCAGACAACCTAATTAGTTCTGGTGCTATTGATATTATTGTAATTGATTCAGTAGCAGCATTAACTCCAAAAAGTGAAATTGAAGGCGAAATGGGTGACTCTAAAATGGGCTTACATGCACGTTTAATGTCTCAAGCGCTACGTAAATTAACAGGTACTATTCATAAAACAAATTGTACTGTAATTTTTATTAATCAGTTACGTGATAAAATTGGAGTTATGTTTGGAAATCCTGAAACAACTACAGGTGGTAATGCGCTTAAATTTTATGCATCGGTTCGGTTAGATATTAGAAGGCGTACTCAAATAAAAGATGGAGAAGTTGCCACTGGTAATAGTACCAAAGTTAAAGTAGTTAAAAATAAAGTAGCTCCACCTTTTAAAGTAGCAGAATTTGATATTATGTACGGCGAAGGAATTTCTAAAACAGGAGAAATTTTAGATTTAGGTGTAGAATACGGAATTATTAAAAAAAGTGGCTCTTGGTTTAGTTATGGTGAAACAAAATTAGGTCAAGGTAGGGATGCCGTAAAAGCATTGATTAAAGACAATCCAGAATTAGCGGAAGAATTAGAAACTAAAATAAAAGAGACGATTAAAGTACAATAGGGATAAAGTGTTATTTATTAAAGGGTTGTTTTAAAGAAATTTAGAACAACCTTTTTTTATTTTAGGATTGTTTTTAACAAAAAATTTACCTATTTTGTCGAAGCGACTCACAGAAACCTTGAGATAAGCAATAAAAGATTATTTTTGCAACATTACTACCAAATTAATAAACATAAAATTGAAAAACGCGAAACCAAAAATCTTAATTGGAAGAACTGATGTAGTAGATTTTCCGAAGTTAGATTTATTAGGTATTGATATTAAAATAGATTCAGGCGCGTATACCTCAAGTATTCATTGCCATCATATTATTGAGGAAAATAATATACTAAAATGTTTATTTTTAGATCCTAAACATCAAGATTTTCATCAAAAACCATTGATTTTTAGCGATTTTAAACAAAAAAATGTTAAAAGCTCTAATGGAGTTGTTGAAAAAAGATATTTAATCAAAACAGAAATTTTAATTTTTAATAGAATTCGTGCTATTGAATTAACTATAACCGAAAGAGGTTCTATGAGGTTTCCTGTATTATTAGGGAGAAAATTTCTTTCAAGAAAATTTATAATAGATACATCAAAAAAAGATCTATCCTTAACTAACAATATAACAAAAATTTAAATATGAAAATTGTCGTTTTATCGAGAAACCAAAATTTATATTCAACAAAAAGACTTGTTGAAGCTGGAAAAGAAAGAAATCATGAAATAGTAGTAGTAGATCATACAAAATGCGACATTATTATTGAAAGAAAAAAACCAGCCATACGTTATAAACATGAGCTATTATTAGATATTGATGCTGTAATTCCAAGAATTGGGGCTTCAGTTACCTTTTATGGTACGGCAGTTGTCAGACAATTTGAAATGATGAAAGTTTTTACGGCGGTAGAATCTCAAGCATTAATGCGTTCAAGAGATAAACTAAGAAGCTTACAAGTGCTATCTAGAGCTGGATTAGGCCTTCCAAAAACAGTATTTACCAACTATTCAAAAAATGTACATGACGTTATAGAAAGTGTTGGAGGTACTCCTTTAGTGATAAAATTATTAGAAGGAACTCAAGGTTTAGGAGTTGTTTTAGCTGAAAATGAAAATGCCGCTACCTCTGTTTTAGAAGCCTTTAATGGTTTAAAAGCACGTGTTATTGTTCAAGAATTTATTAAGGAAGCCAAAGGAGCAGACATCCGAGTTTTTGTTGTTGATGGTGAAGTTGTTGGCGCAATGAAAAGACAAGGAAAAGAAGGTGAATTTAGATCTAATTTACATCGTGGAGGTACCGCTGAAATTATAAAATTATCTATTGATGAAAAAAATGCTGCACTAAAAGCAGCACGTGTTATGGGATTAGGTGTTGCTGGGGTGGATTTATTGCAATCGGCAAGGGGACCACTTATTTTAGAAGTTAATTCCTCACCTGGTTTAGAGGGTATTGAAAGAGCTACTGGTGTTGATATTGCTGGCAAAATTATTCATTATATAGAAAGACACGTTGATATTGATTAATTTAGGTAAATGAAAATTCTTAATCATAAAATTGGTTTAGGGGAGTCTGTTCAAGTTAAAATGGATTTTGCACGGTTAAATACTCGCTCTATTATTGAAGTTCCAATTATTGTAGAGAGAGCAAAGGTTGATGGCCCTTGTATTTTGTTATTAGGAGGTGTTCATGGAGATGAAATTAACGGAATAGAAATTGTTCGCCAAATTGTAGCAAAGGGCTATAATAAACCAGAAAAAGGAACTGTAATCTGTATTCCATTATTAAATGTTTTTGGTTTTTTAAATCAGCGTAGAGAATTTCCTGATGGAAGAGATTTAAATAGGGTTTTTCCAGGTTCTATAACTGGTTCTTTAGCAAGTAGGTTTGCCTTTCATATTATGAAAGAAGTTGTACCGCATATAGATGTCTGTATAGACTATCATACTGGAGGTGCACAACGATTTAATTATTCTCAAATTCGGATTGACGATAATGATCCAGAAAATTTGAAATTAGCTCAAGTTTTTGGAGCTCCTTTTATTTTATTTAGCCAAAGTAAAGATAGAACTATTCGAAAATCGATGACCAATTTAGGTAAAAAAGTATTGTTATTTGAAGGAGGAAAATCGTTTAGTTTGGATAAAAACGTTACTCAATCTGGTATCCAAGGCGCATTAAATATAATGAACCATCTTGGCATAAGAGATTTTAATGGTAAGGTTTCAAGACCCACTTTAGAGAACGCATCAATAATTATTAAAAAATCGAAATGGATTAGAGCCAAACACTCTGGTATGTATAGGTCTTTTGTAAGTGCCGGCCAAAAAGTGGAAAGAGGAATTAAAATTGGGAGTATTTCAGATCCGTTTGGAACTTTTGAACAAAGTTTTAAAAACACTCAGACTGGTTATATTTTAAATTCGAATCACGCTCCAGTTGTTAATCAAGGCGATGCCCTTTTTCATATAGGATACGAATAAAAGGGTGCTAAAAGTAGACAACATATCATTTGGATACACTTCAAAAGAAGTGATTAAAAATATTAGTTTCACCGCAAATAAAGGTGAATATATTGCTATAGTTGGTGAAAGTGGCTGCGGAAAAAGTACACTTTTAGAAATTATATATGGATTACTTCATATTGAAAAAGGAGCAGTATTTTGGAATGATAAAAAATTATTAGGTCCTAATTTTTACCTCATTCCAGGTGAGAATTTCATGAAATATTTACCGCAAGATTTCGATTTAATGCCTTATACCACTGTTGAAGAAAATGTGGGAAAGAACATTTCGGCTTTAAACCCTAATAAACAGCAACGTATTACTGAATTATTAGAAGTTGTAGATATGCTCGATTTTGCTAAAACAAAGGTTAAAAACTTAAGTGGTGGTCAAAAACAACGAATTGCAATTGCAAAAGTAATTGCAAAAGAACCCGAAGTTTTATTATTAGACGAGCCTTTTAGCCATATAGATAATTTCAGAAAAAATAAATTGAGAAGAAATTTATTTAAACATTTGAAAGCTAAAAACATACTGTGTATTGTGGCAACACACGATTCAACAGACGCACTTTCTTTTGCCAATGAAATTATAGTAATTAAAAAGGGAAAACTTATTGCAAAAGATACTCCTGAAAATTTATATAACTATCCCAAAAATGAATATATTTCCTCTTTTTTTAACGATATAAATGAAATACCTTTAATTGAAATTGATGCAGAAACAACTTCTTTAAAAGCAATTTTAGCATACCCAAATCAGCTAAAAGTTGTTAAAAAATCCAATTTAAAAGCAACTGTTTTAAATTCTTATTTTAAAGGATATTGTTTTTTAATTGAAGCTAAATTAAAAAGAACGATTATATTTTTTGAGCATACCAAAGCTATAAATGAAGGCGAAAAGGTATTTCTTGAAATTAAGAATCGGATTTAAATTAAACCCGATCCTAATGCTATTGAAATGATAATTAGCATAATAGCAACAAAAATCTGTAAAAATTTAATAGTTACTTTCTTTAAAAGTTTATTACCAATATAAGCTCCAATTATTGCTGATAAAGTGGCACAAATTATTAAAGTTAAATTATCGGTAATTCCAGATTTGGAAAATTTAGAAGCGTAAACGCTCAATCTTGTGAAATCTACAAAAACAGAAACAATAACAGCAGTTCCAATAAAAGCTTCTTTTGAAAGACCAGCCTTAATTAGAAAAGCACTTCTCAAAGCACCTTGATTTCCAGAAAGACCTCCAAAAAATCCACTTAAGGCACCTCCTAAAGGTAATTTTTCTTTTCCAAATTTCAAATTATTTAAATATGGAATTAAATCAATACTGGCAAAAATTATTAATAAAATGGATATAATAAATTTAACAGGATACACTTCAAAGGTTTTATTCATCATTTCATAAGTAAATAATGGCTTAGCATCTGGAATTTGAAATAACAACCAAGCACCAAAAAAAGCGGCAATAACTGCAGGAATACCAAATTTTAATAATACAGTTTTGTCCGCATTTTTACCTACTAAAAACACTTTAAAAATATTATTTAAAAAATGTACCACACCAGTTAAACCTATAGCCAACTCAACAGGAAAAAAAATCATAAAAACTGGAGTTAGAATGGTACCCAATCCAAAACCAGAAAAAAAAGTTAGAATGGAAGCAAGAAATGCGGTTAATGATATGATAATTATTTCCATAATATAAAGTTAGGTGCTATTTTTTAGATTCCTGTAGAGCCAAATCCGCCAGCGCCACGCTCTGTTTCGCTTAATATAGCAACTTCGCTCCATTCGGCCCGTTCATGTTGTGAAATTACCAATTGTGCAATTCGTTCTCCATCATTTATAATAAAATCATCGTTCGATAGGTTTATCAAAATTACTCCTATTTCACCTCTATAATCTGCATCAACAGTTCCGGGAGCATTTAACACGGTAACACCTTTTTTAGCTGCAAGTCCACTACGTGGCCTAACTTGCGCTTCTGTACCAGCTGGTAATGCAATAAACAAACCTGTTTTTACAATAGCCCTCTCTAAAGGTTTTAGCGTAATAGCTTCATCAATATTTGCACGTAAATCCATTCCTGCCGATGCAATGGTTTCATAACTAGGTAATTCGTGTTTGGAGTTATTTATTATTTCAATTTTCATTTTATATTAATTTATGTTATACAACCAAGTAACTACATTCAAAAATTCTGATTTCCAAAAACCTTCATTATGGTTTCCTTCTGGTTTTATTACAGTTTTTAAATTTTTAGGGTTGAACCCAGATTCTAAAAGAAGTTTTTCAAATTGTTTTGTGTCGTTTTCCATTTCTTCGCCTTCTTTGCCACCAACCAAAAGAAATAGTTTTATGTCCGCATTTTTAGCGTTTAAAGTGGTAAATTCTATTACCTTTTCTGAAAACCAAAACGAGGTTGACAATGCTCCAATTTTTCCAAAAACATTTGGGTGTTTTAAGCCACCATAATATGAAATTAAACCACCTAATGAACTGCCAATTAGCGCTGTATGTTTTGGTCGTGATTTTGTTCTATAATTAGAATCTATAAAAGGTTTAAGAGTATCTATTAAAAAATTTACATAAACAAATCCTTTACCGCCACCGTATTTTTTGTTTTCCCATGGTGTATATTGGTTTATTCTCTGTTCTCCTGAGTTTTCAATTCCAATAACTATAAAACCTTTTTTTGTTTGTTCAAAAACAGCATTCAACGTTTCATCTACTTCCCACTCACCAGCAAATGAAGTGGCAGCATCAAATAAATTTTGTGCATCATGCATATAAATTACAGGATATTTTTTGGAAGAAGTATTATAATCTGGCGGAAGATAAATCCAAATGTTAGGTTTAAAATTAGAAAATTCAGGAATAGTGAATTGATACTCTAATAGTTGAATATTTTCGGATGCTGTAGATTTTTTTTCTTGTCCTATTGTTGATAAAGTAAAAAAAATAACACTTATAAAAAGAAGAAATTGTTTCATTTTTTTCGTTTTATAATTGTTAAAATTTCATTCTTTTCATTGTAAAAAATTAAAGAACCAAATAAGAATACCAATCCAAAAGAAACTAAATAATTTTCTCTAAAAAACACAAATGACACGTAAGAAATAACAATTGAGGCAATTAAATAACTACCAGATTTTTGAATATTATACGGTACTGGATAGTATTTTTTTCCTATAAAATAAGACAAAATCATCATAGTTCCATAAGCAGCTAATGTTGCCCAAGCAGCACCAATATAACCTACTGTTGGAATTAAAATTAAGTTTAAAACAATGGTTATAGCTGCTGCAATTAAAGAAAAAATCATAGCATACCTTGTTTTATCAGTTAATTTGTACCAAATAGCAAGATTGTGATAAATTCCTAAAAAAAGATTTGCCAGTAAAACAATTGGAACAATTATTATTGCATCCCAATATAAATGATTAATAAATAATTGTTTTAAAAAATCAATAAAAACTACGATTCCTACAAAAACTAATGAACCAATTATAATAAAATAATTTAAAATTCGAGCATAGGTTTCTTTAGCGTTTAATTTATCTGAATGATTAAAAAAGAATGGCTCAGCGCCTAACCTAAACGCCATGATGTATAAATTCATAAAAATGGCCAATTTGTAACAGGCACTATAAATTCCCATTTCGGAATCGCCTATTAATTGTCCTATTAAATATTTGTCTAAATTTTCATTAATTACATATGCAATTCCAGCAATTGCAATTGGCCAAGAGTATGAAATTAATTTTTTAAATAGCAGGGTGTCAAAAGTCCATTTAAATTTCAATAAGTAAGGCACCAGCATTATTAAACAAACGGCACTACCAATAACATTTGCAATAAAAATGAAATTCACTAAAGAGGTACTTTCAAAAATGTTGGTTAAAAAACCTGGTATATAAGTTTCATTTTCATTAAATATAGGAATGAATTTTAAAAAAAGTAAGTTTATAAATACAATTATGCCAACATTAATTAGTTTAATAAAAGCATATTTAATTGGCCTTCCTGAAGCGCGTAAATAAGCAAATGGTATAACAGCTAAAGTATCCAATGCTAAAATGGCAATCAATAATTTTAATTGAAGCTGATTATTTTCAAAACTAAAAAGAGAGATAAGCTGATTATAAAAGAGCAAGCCAAAAACCACAAATACAAATGCTGCTGCTAAAACCGCTATAAAAGTTGTAGAAATTAAGGGATCCTTTTTTTCTTCTTTGCTATAAAAACGGAAAAATGCAGTTTCCATTCCAAAAGTTAAAATTACTGAGAATAGTGATGCCCAAATGTAAAAATTTGTGTTTTCAGCATAGTTAGTTGTTGGTAAAGCATCGGTATGAATACGAACCAGTAAAAAATTGATGACCCTTGGTAGTACGGCGGCAATACCATAAATAAAAGTATCTTTAAAAAATCGTTTAAGAGTGCTCAATCTGAGTTTAAAGTAAAAAAGTTAAAAGTTTAAAAGTACAAAAGATTTTTTGTTTATTTATTAAAATCAAAATAGCATATAACAACCAATTTAACTTCAATAATTGTTAAGCATTTTAGTTTTGGTCTTAGTTTTAGTTTGTTTACTTTTGGGTTTTAAATACATCATAAATGAATGAAATTCCTAAAGTTGTGGTTTTTGGAGGTGGAAGTTGGGCAACAGCAATTGTAAAAATGTTATGTGAAAATTTGGATATAGTTGGGTGGTATATGAGAAGTGATAGTGCCATAGCATATATTAAAGAAAATGAACATAATCCAAATTATTTAAGTTCGGCCGAGTTTGATATTAACAAATTATATTTAAGCAGCAACATTAACGAAATGGTTAACTATGCCGATATTTTAATATTCGCCATACCATCTGCTTTTTTAAGTGATGAATTAAATAAAATAAGCATTGATTTTTCGACGAAAATTGTGTTTTCAGCTATAAAAGGTATTGTTCCGGAAACCGGAAAAATTGTTGGTGAACATTTCAACGAATTTTATAACGTTCCAATTGAAAACATTGGTGTAATTACAGGACCGTGTCATGCTGAAGAAGTTGCAATGGAACGTTTATCTTATTTAACGATTGCCTGTCAAGATAAAAAGAAGGCCACAGAAATTAGTAAATTATTAAGCAGCTCTTATATAAATACCAAAACTTCTGATGATATTATTGGAACTGAATATGCTGCTATGTTAAAGAACATTTTTGCAATTGCAGCTGGTATTGCACATGGATTAGGGTATGGAGATAATTTTCAATCGGTGTTAATGTCTAATTCAATTAGAGAAATGAAACGTTACATTAAAAAGGTTCATAAAATGAAGCGTAACATAAATAATTCGGCTTATTTAGGAGATTTATTGGTAACGGGTTATTCAACTTTTAGTAGAAATAGAATGTTTGGGAATATGATTGGGAAAGGCTATACCGTAAAAAGTGCTATGATGGAAATGAGCATGGTTGCAGAAGGGTATTACGCTGCAAAAAGCGCTTATCAAATTAACCAAATAAATAAAGCAAAAACACCGATTATAGATGCTGTTTATGATGTTCTTTATGGGAATAAAAATCCGAAAAGTGTATTTAAAAAATTGACAGAACTATTGGATTAATTATCCTTGTAAAATTAGTTTTACATATTTTAAACGAATTAGTATTTGTTTTCATAAAAAAAATAGCAACAATATTATAGCTACTTTTATTTTAAAAAGTATTATTAGCTTTGAGCAAACTGTAAAACAAATTAAGTTAGTTGTAATATAAAAATAAATATAATGAATGATAAAACTGCTATAGTTTATTCCACTGTTGACGGACAAACATTAAAAATTTGCAATGAAATAGTTCAGGTTTTAAAAAAGAATAATCAACATGTAGCATTATTTAATATTGATAATTTTAATGGTGAAATATCTGATTATCAAAAATTTGTAATTGGTTCAAGCATTCGATATGGGGTGCATAATAAAAAAGTAATTGAATTTATAAACGCAAATAAACCACAATTAGATGCTGTTAAAACAGCCTTTTTCTCAGTTAATCTGGTAGCAAGAAAAGAAGAAAAGAACAGACCTGAAACAAACCCGTACGTAATAAAATTTTTTAAAAAAATAACATGGAAACCTAGTTTAGTTGAAGTTTTTGCAGGAAAATTAGATTATAAAAAATATCCATATTTTGATCGTGTAATGATTCAGTTTATTATGTGGATGACCAAAGGACCAACAGATATTAGTACTGAAATTGATTATACAAATTGGAAAAAAGTAACAGCATTTGGAGAGACAGTATGCAAATTATAATTATTCTATTACATATCTTAAAATCAATTAAGTAAGTTTTGTATATTTGAGAATGTTGAGCCCTAGAAAACTTTGATATTTTTATGCAAAAGAAACCCACTTACCAAGAATTAGAAAAGGAACTTGAAATCTTAAAAGGAGATGTTTACAAGCAAATTCTTTTAGATTTTTCAGGAAAACTACTTGTTGAACTTAATACAAATGGAATTGTTACCTTGGTTAATTCAAAAACATGTGAGGTATTGGGCTATGAAGAAAAGGAAATTTTAGGAAAAAATTGGTTTGAAAATTTTATTCCTGAACGATTAAAATTAGAACTTCTTTCAATTTTTAAAAAATTACTTTCTGGGAAAATTAAAAAAGTAGATAAGTATGAAAATTTGATTTTAACCAAAAAAGGAGAAGAAAGGATTATTATTTGGCACAATCAATTATTAAAAGATAACAATGGAAATGTAATAGGCCATTTATGTTTAGGAGAAGATATTACAGAATATAAAAAAACAGGTCAACAGTTAAAAAAGCAAAATGAAGAATTAAGGCTTATTAGTAATGAATTATCAGAAAAAAACAGATTACTTTTTGATAGTCAAAAAAGGTTTAAAAATTTATTTGAACAAAGCCCCGTTTCACTTTGGGAAGAAGATTTCTATGAAGTAATACAATTATTGAAGAAGAAAAAAAAGGAAATAGGTAATTTAAAAAAGTACTTTGATGAACATCCTGATTTTGTTGATGAATGCATTTCAAAAATAAAAATATTAAATGTAAATAAAGTCACGCTAGAATTACTTGGAGTTAAAACTAAAGAAGAACTTATATCTCAGATTAGAAAAACGAATTCTAAAAAAGCTTTTGAAGCGCTTAAGCTTGAACTTTTATCTTTTGTTTCA
Organism: Lutibacter sp.; assembly: GCF_030692605.1. GTDB lineage: Bacteria > Bacteroidota > Bacteroidia > Flavobacteriales > Flavobacteriaceae > Lutibacter. The sequence goes on along the minus strand of NZ_JAUYUD010000106.1, from coordinate 14,578 downwards.
AATAAAAAAGAGTTTAAAGGGGAAACGGAATTTCATAGTACAAACGGCGATGTAATTACTGTTATAGTAAAATCAGTACTAATAAATGAAAAAGGTGCAGCTATTGCCTCAGTAATTGATATTACACCATTAAAAAAAGCCGAACAAGAACTTACAAAAGCTAAAGACAAGGCTTTAAAAAGTGAGAAAAAATTTAGAGAATTATATGAAAAATCTAGTGACTCAATATTAATTATTGAAAACGGAACTTTTGTTGATTGTAATAAAGCAACTGTTGATTTGCTTGGATATAAAACTAAAGAGGAGTTTTTAAACACTCATCCTTCAAAATTATCTCCAGAAATACAGCCAGACGGAAGATCTTCCCATATAAAAGCTGAAGAAATGATAGTAGCTGCTTTTAAAAATGGAACCCATCGATTTGAATGGATACATACTAAAAGCAATGGAAATGACTTTCCTGTTGAGGTTCTGTTAACATCTATTGTAAATGAACCTGATAATAGAGTTCTTCATTGTGTGTGGAGAAATATTACACAACGAAAAAAAGTTGAATTAGAGCTGATAACTGCCAAAGAAAAGGCAGAGGAAAGCGATCGCTTAAAAACCGAGTTTATTAATAATATGTCTCATGAGATACGGACTCCAATGGATGGTATTTTGGGTTTTTCACAGTTTTTAGAGGATCCAAATTTAACTATTGAAAAGCGAAAACATTTCGTGAAAATCATTCAAAATAGTGGTAATCAATTACTTCATATTATTGATGATATTATAGAAATTTCAAGATTGGGAACAAAGCAAGTGAAAATACACGAAACAGAAGTTTGTTTAAATGATGTTTTACTAGAATTATTTTCAATATTTGATATAAAAGCAAAAAAGAAAAAGATACCGCTATATTTTAAAAAGGGACTTTCAAACGAACAAAGTATTGTTTTTTTAGATAAATCTAAAATTTTTAAAATACTAAGCAATTTAATAGAAAATGCCTTAAAATTTACTAATAAAGGATTTATAGAAATTGGGTATAACCTTAAAACAGATGGTGAGACAACCGAATTAGAAATCTATATAAAAGACACAGGAATAGGAATAAAACCAGAAAAACATGAATTAATTTTTGAGCGATTTTCACAAGCCGAAAAGGAATTATCAAAAAATGTTGGTGGATTAGGACTTGGATTATCGATTGCTAAAGAGAATACAGAATTGATAGGAGGTAAAATTAGAGTAGAATCTGAAATGATGAAAGGAGCTACTTTTTTTATCACCATTCCTTACAAACCCATAAATACAATCTCAAAAAATAAAGATTCAAAAGAGAAAATTATAAGTGAACAAAAGAAATACATCATTTTAATTGCTGAAGATGAAGAAGTGAATTATTTATTTTTTGAAATATTATTAATGGATGAAATTAAACTTCCGTGTACCCTAATTCATGCAAAAGATGGAGTTGAAGCAGTCGAGGTTTGTAAAAATAATCCATACATTAATTTTGTTTTGATGGATTTAAAAATGCCCAAAATGAATGGGCTTGATGCTACTAAATTGATAAGAGAATTTCGACCAAATTTACCAATAATTGCCCAAACAGCCTATTCAACAATTGAAGACAAAAAAATTGCTATTTCAGCGGGTTGTAACGATTTTATATCAAAACCAATAACAAAAGAAATGTTAGAGAATTTATTGAAAAAATATTCATTAGTAGTGGATTCTGAAAGTGATAATTAGAATGCCATAAAATGAATTTTAGAAATGTGCTTTTTTATGCTGTCTTTTTTTTAACGATAAAATTTAATGGACAAGAAAAAATAATAATAGTTAAAACTGATAGTATTTCACTTTTTGAAACCTACATATCTTTAAATTCAACTGAAAATATTTCTCCAATTATACACAATGACGGTCTTATTTATGCTTCAAAAAATAAATCGCAATACTATAGATTATATTTTTCAGATTTAAAAACCGCTCCTCAATTATTGAAAATTAGAGATAAAACAAAAGTTGGGACTACCGCTATTTTTGATAATGAAATTTATTTTTCAAAAAACACTAAAACAATAAGCGTTGATAGTACTTATAATTTAGCAATTTATAAAGGAAACATTGAGAATTTAAATGTATCTAAAGTTGAGTTACTACCATTTTGCAAAAAGGGTTTTTCCTATGAATATCCGACCCTTTCAAAAGATGGAAAAAGAATGGCTATTGTTACAAACGAGAATGGAGTATTTCATTTAGTAGAATTGACAAGAAATAATGAAAACGAATGGGTTAGATCAGGTATCATTTTTATAACACAACCTAATTTCAACATTATAAACCCGACATTTTATAATGAAAACACTATTTATTTTTCAAGTAATTATTTTATTGGCAAAATAAAAGGTTATAAATATTCTTTTGTGACAGGCGCAATGAAGATTGTAAAAACGTATAGAGAAAATGGTGTTTATAATATTTATAAAATTATTAGAATTGATGGGAAATGGCAATTACCTGAAAAAGCATCTTTTTTTAATTCTGATTATGATGATTTAGGAGTTATATTTAAAACAGAAAAAATTGGTTATATTAATACGTATAGATACGACAATACCAATAATATCTATTTTTTCGAATTAAAACAATAAACAAGCTGGAGCAGGAGCATCAATACTGTATTTAAAATTCAATGCACCTGTAGTTTTGTTGATACTGTAAACGCTAATATTTTTACTTCTCTGATTTGCAACTAGTAAAAACTTTCCGTTTGGAACTATAGTGAAATTTCGTGGCCAATCGCCATGAGTACTTATGGTTTGTGTTTTTTGAAGTTTTCCACTTTTTAAATCTCTTTTAAAAACTACAATGCTATTTTCACCACGGTTAGAGCCATATAAAAATTGTTCATTTTTTGATAAATGAATATCAGCACAAGCATTAAATGCTTTAAAATTTTCATCTAGTGTACTGACATCTTGAATGTTTGTATAGGTGTCGTTTTGCTTTTCTAATACGGTGACGGTTGAATTTAATTCGTTTATAACATACAAAAATTTTCCTTTTTTGGATATTTCAAAATGCCGAGGTCCTGCATTTTCTTTCATTTTAAAAGAATTTTTTAAACGGTATGTTCTTTGACCTTTTTCTAAAACATATTGTGCAAATAAATCGAGACCGAGATCGGCAATAAACAAGTTATCTTTAAAAAATTTGGCTGAATGTGCATGAGATTTTTTAGAAGTAGTATTATGATCAATAATTTGACTCACAGACTCAATTGTTCCTTTTTTATTAACACTATAAATAGAAATAGAACCGCCAGTATAATTGGAAACAGCTAATTTAGTATTGCTTGAGTTTAGGGCAATATGACAAGGATGCGCCCCATTACTGCTAACTTTGTTTAAAAACTTAAGATTGCCGTTGGAGAGCACTTCATATGCGGAAATAAAACCGCTTGAACTACCTTGGTAATTATCAACTTCACCAACCGAATAAATAAATTTTTTGTTGGATGAAAAAGCTATAAACGAAGGATTCTCAGTTTCAATAGCCAATTTTTTAGCACTTAACGCTCCTGTTTTGGTGTTAAAATTGTAATAATAAATTCCTTCACTTCCATCACCAGTATAAGTGCCTACATACAATGGAATATTTTGAGCGTTTGAAATTATATAAAACGTAGATAAAAGGATGAATAAAAAAGTTTTCATAGAATTTTGTTTAAATATTATTTCACTAAAATACCACGTTTTTTTAATAACGGAATTGTTCTCAAAGAACTTTCCTTGAGTGCTCCTTTATCAAAAACATATTTTTTATCATATAATTGAGAACCTTCAAAAAAAGAAACATTAAATGAGTTAGAAATTTTTAAAACATCACCCATTAGTAATTCAACTTTAGCAAAAGATTTAGCTTGCAACTTCTCAACTTTATGCCTCATTGTGGAGGTTTCTAATCCGTTTTCATCATCATATCCTTTAGAAATAATCATAATCATTTCCAAATCAACCAATTTGTTGTTAATAATATAAACGTTCCAATCATTACATTGAAATTCTGGGTTATATTCTTTTACAACAGCCATAAAAACATCTGAAACTTCAGGTATTTGAATATCTTTTTTCATTTACAGGGTATCTGGCAGTAGGTATCTTGTATCAATTAATTTTAATAGCCTTTCAGGCTTTTGGGGTGTATCTTTCACCCTTTACCTTTTGCTCTTTCAATCTAACTTTAGATTACCGACTTAAACTGATTTAAAAACCGAACATCGTTTTCATAAAACATTCTAATGTCTGGAATTTGATACAAAAGCATTGCAATTCGCTCAATTCCCATCCCAAAAGCATAACCAGAATAAACTTCTGGATCAATGTTTACATTTTTTAGCACGTTAGGGTCTACCATACCGCAGCCCATAATTTCTAACCAACCAGTTCCTTTAGTAATTTTGTAGTCGGTTTCTGTTTCCAATCCCCAATAAATATCTACTTCGGCGCTTGGTTCGGTAAATGGGAAATAAGACGGGCGAAGTCTAATTTTAGATTTCCCAAACATTTCTTTGGTAAAATATAACAAAGTTTGTTTTAAATCGGCAAAAGACACATTGGTATCAATATATAAACCTTCAACTTGATGAAAAATGCAATGGGCACGTGCTGATATATCTTCATTTCTAAAAACACGACCTGGAGAAATAGTTCTAATTGGTGGTTTATGACTTTCCATATATCGCACTTGAACAGATGAAGTATGTGTTCTTAATAAAATATCTGGATTTTTTTCAATAAAAAAAGTATCCTGCATATCACGTGCTGGGTGATATTCAGGTAAATTCAATGCTGTAAAATTGTGCCAGTCATCTTCAATTTCTGGACCTTCAGAAACCGTAAAACCAATGCGAGAAAATATATCAATAATTTTGTTTCTAACTAAAGAAATTGGATGTCTAGATCCCAATTCAATGGGTTCCTCAGGTCTTGTTAAATCGCCATAAAATCCTTTTTCGTCACCACTATTTTCTAAGGCTTCTTTTAACTGATTTATTTTATCTTGAGCATCGTTCTTTAAAGTATTAAGCGCTTGTCCAAAATCTTTTCGTTCTGTGGGAGCAACATTTTTAAATTCCTCGAATAAATCGTTTAAAATACCTTTTTTTCCTAAAAATTTAATTCTAAAAGATTCTATTTCGTCTTTATTAGTTGAATTAAATGAATGTACATCCCCAATTAGTTCCTTTACTTTATCTAACATTTTTCTTCTAAAGTTAAGTTGCAAATTTAAACATTTTTATTTTTAAAAAAGGAATAAGTATTAACTTAGTAATTAGCGAATTTTTAATTATAAAATTAGATGTTTATTGTTGGTAAAACTTAGTAGAAAATCAAGTTTTTTACATCAATAATTTAGTAATATGCCAACTATTCATAATAAAATTATAGTAATTTAGTGTTATTATTCTATCTTGCATTATTAAATTTTAGCATTAAACTATATGAGCAAAAATCCATTACCAGATTTAAAAAAATATGAATTTGAAGATGTTGCATTTAATGAATTAATGCAAAATAGAATAAATAAAGTTTTAATAGTTTGTTCTAACTATGATTTCTATATGTTAGAGGAAGATGGTAGAATTGACGAACGTATTTTTAATGAATATACTGCCTTAAGTTTAAGATATCCACCAAGTTTTATTCATGCCAATTCAGCAAGAAGAGCCATAAAAGTTCTTAATTCAGATAAAATAGATTTAGTAATTACATGGCTGGATATTGGAGATTACAAAGCATTTGAAACGTCTAAGATAATAAAACAGGAATTTCCAACTGTGCCTATTGCGGCGCTTAGTCATTACTCATCTCAATTAAGAGAAAAAATTAATAAGGCAAATACAGGTATAATTGATTTTGTTTTTCATTGGAATGGGAATGTTGATATTTTTTTAGCAATTATAAAACTTACTGAAGATAGAATGAATGCTGAAAAAGATATTAATCAAATTGGCGTTAAAGCCATTTTATTGGTTGAAGATTCACTTCGGTTTTATTCAAGATATTTACCTCTTATTTATAAAGTTATTTTAAAGCAAACTCGTTCATTTATGTCTGAAGGTCTAAATGAACATAGAGGGATGATGCTTATGAGAGGTCGACCAAAAATTTTGCTGGCTACTACTTTTGAAGAAGGTGTCGAATTGTTTGAAAAGTATAAAGACAATCTTTTAGGAGTTATTTCGGATGTTAGTTATTTTAAAAACGGAAAAAGGGATGCCGAAGCTGGTTTTGAATTTTTAAAATTTGCGCGTAATTATAAACGTTATTTTCCGGTATTAATACAATCATCCGATGACAAAAATGAAGGAAGAGCTTTAGAACTAAAAGGAAAATTTTTATATAAACACTCCGAAACTCTAGGAGATGATATTAAAAAATATATTACAAAATATTTTTCATTTGGCGCTTTTGAATTTTGGGATCCAGAACAAATGAAAGTTTTGGCAACCGTAAAGGATTTAAATAATTTTCAAAAAACATTAGACATTGTTTCTGAAGCTTCAATTGTATATCACGCCAAACGAAGTGAATATTCTAAGTGGTTAAAATCAAGAGCCCTTTTTTCCTTAGCAAATTTGTTTAGTACTGTTGAATATGATGATTTTGAAGATGGAGAGCAAATTAGAGATTTTTTAATTAATGCAATTAAAGCATATCGTGTTTATAGATCAAGAGGTGTTATTGTAAAATTTAATAAATACCGATATGATGAATATTTAGGCTTTGCCAGAATTGGTGAGGGCTCATTAGGAGGAAAAGGAAGAGGATTAGCATTTATAGATTCGTTTTTAAAACGCCATAAATTATTTAACAAGTATAAAGAGGTAAACATTTCTATACCTCGAACCGTGGTATTAAGTACCGAAGTGTATGATCAGTTTATGGAAGAGCACGAATTAATTAATTTTGTTGCAAACTGTAATAACGATGAAGAAATTTTAAATGAATTTATTTCAAAATCATTACCAAAATGGGTGATGGATGATGTTCGAGCATTTTTAAAAACAACCAAAGCTCCTATTGCTATAAGGTCGTCAAGCGTTTTAGAAGATTCTCATTTTCAGCCATTTGCAGGTGTTTTTGCAACATACATGATACCTAATACGCAAAAAATAAAAATGTTAGAAATGACCTCTAACGCTATTAAATCTGTTATTGCATCTGCTTTTTTCCAAGGGACCAAGGCTTATTTAAAAGCCATTTCCCATACTTTTGAAGAAGATAAAATGGCTGTTATTTTACAAGAAGTAACAGGTAAACAATATGATGATGTGTACTATCCAAATATTTCAGGTGTTGCACGTTCCATTAATTTTTATCCAATTGGAAACGAAAAACCAAATGAAGGTATTGCACACATTGCATTAGGATTAGGAGAAATTGTTGTAGGTGGAGGTAAAACATTACGTTTTTCACCTTATCATTCAAAGAAGATATTACAACTTTCATCACCTGGATCCACACAAAGAGATACACAACAGTTTTTTTATGGTTTAGATTTAAATCCAGACAGTTATATAGCTTCAACAAATGAGTCTATCAATAAAAAGAAAATTACCATAAGAAATGCCGAAAAACATGGTTCGCTAAAATTTGTAGCTTCAACATACGATTTACAAAATAATATAATTAAACCAGGTGTTTTACATAATGGAATTAGAGTAATAACTTTCGATAACATATTAAAATATAATACATTTCCATTACCTGAAATACTTCAAGATTTATTAAGAATTGGACAGCGAGAAATAAGAAATCCAATTGAAATTGAATTTGCGGTTAAGCTAGATGTTCCCGAAGGACAACCTAAAGAATTCAGTTTTTTACAAATAAGACCAATTGTTGAAAGTGTTGATGTTTCGAGCAATCTTCCAGAAAATTTTAACAATTCAGATACTATTATATACTCTGAGTCGGCATTAGGAAATGGAAAACATGATGGCATTTGTGATATTGTATATGTTAAGCCCGAAACCTTTAATCCAGCTAATACAAGAGATATAGCAGTGGCAGTAGATAAAATTAATAAAAAATTTATTGAAGCCAACAAAAACTATATTTTAATAGGTCCAGGACGCTGGGGTTCTAGTGATCCTTGGTTGGGAATTCCTGTAATTTGGGCGCAAATTTCAGCTGCAAAAATAATTGTAGAATCTGGACTTCATAATTTTAGAATAGATCCAAGTCAAGGAACTCATTTTTTCCAAAATTTAACATCATTTAAAATGGGATACATAACAATTAATCCTTTTATAGGTGACGGTTTTTTCGATTTAAATTATTTAGACAATCAAACTGCAGTTTTTGAAGACACCTACATAAGACATATAAAATTTAATAACCCTTTAACCATTATTATTGATGGAAAAAGCAATAAGGCAGCAATTTTTAAAGAAGATTTTAAATACAATAATACTATAGAAACAGAAGAAAATATTTCTAATGATTTTCATTCACAGGGTTTTTTGTAAAATTAAAAAAATACAATCATATTATTGATTTAATAATTTTTACCTGTTTTAGCATGACATATATTTGTAATTATTAACATATTGCAAATAAAACCGTAATATGTATAAAAATTTGAATATTTTTTATGTCTAAATTGAAATTAATATATGTAAATTTGTACTACTATTTAAAATAATTTTCAACAAGTCATAAATCATAACTAATATGAACGTAAAAAATATATTAAACGGGTTGGAAGCAAAACATCCTGGAGAGCAAGAGTACCTACAAGCAGTGCACGAAGTGTTAGAATCTATTGAAACAATCTATAATGAAAATCCTCAATATGAGGCTGCAAAAATTATTGAGCGTTTAGTAGAACCAGATCGTATTTTAACGTTTAGAATTTCATGGGTAGATGATGCTGGTGAAGTTCAAGTAAACATTGGTTACAGAGTTCAGTTTAACAATGCCATTGGACCATATAAAGGAGGAATTCGTTTGCATCCTAGTGTTAATTTGAGTATTCTTAAATTTTTAGGATTTGAGCAAATATTTAAAAATGCTCTTACTACATTGCCAATGGGTGGAGCTAAAGGAGGATCTGATTTTAATCCAAAAGGAAAATCAGATGGTGAAATTATGCGTTTTTGCCAAGGTTTTATGTTAGAATTATGGAGAATTATTGGCCCAAATACCGATGTTCCAGCAGGTGATATAGGAACAGGTGGTAGAGAAATTGGTTTTATGTACGGTATGTACAAAAAACTACAAATGGAAAACACAGGTGTTTTTACAGGAAAAGGATTAAATTGGGGAGGAAGTTTAATTAGACCAGAAGCAACTGGATTTGGAGGGACTTATTTTACCAAACAAATGCTAGATACTAAAAAGGACACTTTCAAAGGAAAAATAGTTAGCTTGTCTGGTTTTGGAAATGTTACTTGGGGTGTTGCTTTAAAAGTTACAGAATTTGGTGGAAAAGTTGTTACTATTTCGGGTCCAGATGGTTATATTTATGATAAAAAAGGTTTAGATGCTGAAAAAATTGATTACTTATTGCAATTAAGAGCCTCAAATAACGATATTGTTTCTCCTTATGCCGAAGAGTTTTCAGAGGCTATATTCTATCCAGGTGAAAAACCTTGGGGAGTTGCTTGTGATATTGCCATGCCTTGTGCCACTCAAAATGAATTGAATGGTGACGATGCAATAAAATTAGTTGCTAATGGAGCTAAGTATGTAGCCGAGGTATCAAATATGGGTTGCACACCAGAAGCAGTAGATGTGTTTCATAAAGCAAAAATATTATACGCTCCAGGGAAAGCAGTAAATGCGGGTGGAGTTGCTGTTTCAGGTTTAGAAATGTCGCAAAATGCAATGAAATTAAATTGGACATTGGAAGAAGTTGATGCTAAATTAGTTCAAATTATGACTTCAATACACGAAGCTTGTATAAAATTTGGAACCCAAGATGATGGTTATATTAACTATGTAAAAGGAGCTAATATTGCCGGATTTATTAAAGTTGCAGATGCTATGTTAGATCAGGGAATTATATAATCTCCTTAATCTTTGAAGACATTTTCGTGAAAGGGGAAATGAATATGGTTAAGATTTAGAAATATAAAAAAGGGTTGTTATTTAACAGCCCTTTTTCTTTTATATATTTGTTCAAATGGCTGAAATAAACAAATACCGCAAAATTATTCATATAGACATGGATGCTTTTTATGCGTCTGTAGAGCAACTCGATAATCCTGAATTAAGAGGAAAGCCTATTGCTGTTGGAGGTGGTGGAGAGCGCGGAGTAGTTGCTGCGGCAAGTTATGAAGCTCGTAAATTTGGAGTGCGATCGGCTATGAGTGGCGTGCAAGCAAAAAAGAATTGTCCTCATTTAATTTTTGTTAAACCACGATTTGAACGATACCATGAAATTTCAAAAAAAATTAGAGCAATTTTTCATGAATATACAGATTTGGTTGAACCACTTTCTTTAGATGAAGCTTATTTAGATGTTACAATAAATAAAAAAGGAAATCCGTCTGCAAGTTTAATAGCAAAAGAAATTAGACAACGAATTTTTGATGAGTTGCAATTAAATGCTTCAGCTGGTATTTCAAATAGTAAATTTGTTGCTAAAGTTGCTTCCGATATTAACAAACCAAACGGACAAAAAACAATTCAGCCAGAAGAAGTGTTTGCTTTTTTAGAAGAATTACCTATCGAAAAATTTTATGGTATAGGGAAGGTTACTGCTGTTAAAATGTACAATTTAGGCATTTTTAAAGGAAGCGATTTAAAACTAAAAACCGAAGAATTTTTAACACAACATTTTAAAAGTTCGGGGATACATTATTACAATATTGTTAGAGGAAACCTTTTTAGTGAAGTGAAGCCAAACCGAAAACGAAAATCAGTAGCGGCTGAACATACCTTTATAACCAATTTGACTTCTGAACTATTTATGCTTCAAAAATTGGAAAAAATTTCGGAAGAACTGGAGCAACGAATGATAAAAACGAAAGTATCTGGAAAAACCATTACGTTAAAAATAAAATACAGCGATTTTAAAACTCAAACCCGAAGTAAAACCTTGCCTTATTTTGTAAAAGAAGGAGCTGTTTTGTTAGAAACCGTAAAAGAACTCTTGTTTCAAGAGAAAGTACTCAATTCTGTTCGATTATTAGGAATTTCAGTTTCAAATTTGAACATTCATTCAAAAATAAAAATTGAAAAACCTATTGAAGTGCAATTAAAATTTGAGTTTTAAATAGCTGTTATAACTGTCCACGTATATACGAAGAGAAACTCCTAAAGGTATCTGTTTAAAGATGTAGTTATGGATTCCGCCTTCGTAGGAATGACAACAAAGACTGTATTATGATTCTTTTAATGTATAAATCACATTTCTTGCTTCTAAATAGTTTAAAATATAATTGAAACAAACTTCATGTTTACCTACTAATTCTGGTGGAAAAACACCTTTTTCTTTAAATAAACCATCTAAAAACATGTTTGCTGCAGCAGTCGCTGTGTACCCTGTTGTACGAGCCATAGAAGAGGTGTTTGTTTTGGGACAGAATTCATCGTGTAAATTATAAACTATAGTTTTATTTTCACCTTTTTCGTTTGTTCCTTTTAAGGTAATTCGCATTACGGTTATTTCAGGTTCCGTATCACCTAATTTCCATTCATTAAATAATATTTTTGAAGTAAAATCTAAAGGTGAAACTTCAGTTCCGTTTATCATTATTTTTCCTTCACTAAAAAAGCCACTTGCTTTTAACACTTTAATATATTCAATATGATCTGGGTAACGCAAGGTTTTTTCTTTCATGTTTTTTATATGTGGCATCGTAAAAATAATAGAACGCAATCCATCAGAATTAAACGATTCTAGGGTTCCAACATTTTCAAAATCAACAAATTCACAATCAGACAGGGCTTCTTTTACAACGATATGACCGTTTTCTACATAACGAGCTGGTCGCGTATATTCTTCAATAACATCGACAGGAGAAAAAGGAGCCTTGTAACTAAATGGCCATTTTTTTATTTTTGGCAAACCACCAACCAAACATTCAAAATCTGTTAATTTTAATTTTTCATTGTAATACCCTAAAATAATATTTCCCATTCCAGGTGCAACACCACAATCTACAATTGCGGTAACATTTTTTTCTTTAGCTAAAGCATCTAATTCCAATGAGTTTTCTGGAAAAAACGAAATATCAATTACATTTTTTTCAGCTTCAATAATCGATTTTAAAGTTTCGAAACCTAAAAATCCTGGCACTGCACAAATAACTAAATCGAAGGGTTTTATGGTTTCTTGAAGAAGCAATTTATTGGTTACATCTAAAACTTCAGGAATTAATTTATCACATTTTTTGATTGCATTTTCTAATGCCTTTTCATTAAAATCTGTAATTGTAACATCATGTTTTTTTGACAAATCAATAGCCATTGTGCTACCAACCATACCGGCGCCTAATATAATTATATTGCTCATTTTTTTGAGTTTAAAGTTAAAAAATTTAAAAGTTTGACTGTTGAAGAAAAGGAAGTATTTATAAACCCGGAATAAAAATCCAGGGCATTTCAGAAATGTTTTTTATTGAAGTTATTTTCATGCGTCTATGTTATTTTTTTTAACGGTCACATGCTGTTCGCTATAAGTCATTTTATAGTATGATAAGCTTTTTAGCTTGCTCGTTTCATAGGTTAAACTTACAAATAATATAAACACAAATTAATTTTCAGTGTAAAATTTACCTTGAAATGTATTTTTTTCTTCTAATTTTTTATCAATTTTAGCCATTATCTCAAAGTTTTTCAACTTGTTCCAATTTGGAGCAATTAATAAATCAGAAGGCGTTTCGCTAATAAACCGTTCAATTATTATATTTGGTCGTAAAATGCCAATAAATTCTGAAATAAACTCAATGTATTCTTCTGAAGTAAACAAATCGAAATTTTCTGGATTTCTTTTATATTGAGCCGCCATCACCGAATTTTTTACAATTTGTAAATGATGTAGCTTTAAAGTATCTATTGGTAATTTCGAAACCTCTATGGCGTGATTTAAAAGTTCTTCTTTAGTTTCGCCAGGTAAACCAATAACTAAATGAGCTCCTAAATGAAATCCTTTGTTTTTACAAGCTGAAAAAGCTTGTTGGGTTTCTTCAAATGTATGGCAACGGTTTACTTTTTCCAAGGTTTTATTTAATGTACTTTCAACTCCAAATTCTAATGAAATAAAGTACTTTTTTGATAAAAGAGACAAGTGTTCAATTACTTCATCTGAAATACAATCGGGACGCGTACCAATTACCAAACCAATAACTCCTTCAATATTTAAAGCTTCCTCATACATTTTTTTTAGCGATTCAATATCTGAATATGTATTTGTATATGCCTGAAAATAAGCTAAGTATTGTTGTACTTTATATTTTTTCGAAAAGAATGATATACCTTCTTCAAGTTGAAGCTTAACAGATTTTGAAGGTTCACAATAATCAGGATTAAATGTATTATTGTTACAATAAGTACAGCCTCCATACCCTTTGGAACCATCTCTGTTTGGACAAGAAAAACCAATATCTAATGATATTTTTTGAACTCTTTCACCAAATGTAGATTTAATAAAAGAGGTATAATCTAAATAACGTTTTCCTGTAAATTTCATTTTTAAAAATTATAGCGTAAAATTATTAAAACATTATGGATTGGGTTATTTTTACAAGCTAATTATGATGAACTACGTTAAAGTTAAAAAGAAATTGTTTGAAGCTTGTGTACTTTTTGTAGATGAGAGATACAAGACTATTGAAACTGTGATGCAATCTTTTAAAAACGATTTAACAGCAGAAACAAAAAGCTCAGCAGGAGATAAACACGAAATCGGAAGAGCTATGTTGCAATTGGAAATGGAAAAAACGAGTCAACAATTAGCGTCTGTAATTGAAATGAAAGAAATACTAACAAAAATTTCAATTAAAAAATCTTCAGATAGTATTTGTTTAGGGAGTTTAATTAAAACTACAAAAGTGAATTACTATTTAGCCATAAGTGCTGGAAAAATCACAATTGATTTGGTTGATTATTTTGCGATTTCAACAAATTCTCCTATCGGAAAACAGCTGCTTGGTAAAACAGTTGGTGCTATTATACGATTTAATGACGCTACTATTTTGGAAATAAATTAGGCTTTTTCATCAATCGGTCATTGGGTCAGTTGAAATGTATGTTCTAATAATGATTAATGAAAAATTGGATACAATGCCGAAATAAGTTGATACTGACGATTTAATAATGCATTAGGGATTGCAGCGACATCCTTTTTTACAATAAAACGGAGTGGAATTGTAAAAAAAGGAATAGAAGAAAGCTCAACCAGAAGGATAAAACCCAAATAATAGCAATAAAAGAAGCTGTCTCACAACTAGAGACGGTTTATTTATACTTTTATTTGGAAGTTTTATTAGTTTTTTGTATATTTAATCATTGATATACAGATACTTAACTATGAATTTCAGACATTACAACCAACAACAAACGATACT
>NZ_JAUYUD010000003.1 GCF_030692605.1 Lutibacter sp. | reverse complement strand
TCTTTAACTGCTTTACGAGTCCATAATCCATAATCCAGTTTTAATTGGTCTGGCATTTTGTCAATTATCATCAATTGAATGGCTTTTTCATTGGCAATACTCAAAAGTTTTTTATCCTCTGATTTTACGCCCTTTTTCTTTGATTTATAACCAGAATTACCACTTGTTTCGTAATTTTTCCACCAATTGGAAACGGTATTTTTATTTACGCCAAACAAATCTGCAACCTCTCCTTTTTTTACGCGTTTCTTTATTAAGGCAATTGCCTTTTTTCGATACGAACTTCTAATCGTATCATCAACTGTCCTAAAATCTTCTTTTTCCATAGGACAAATATACAACTTTTTTATGAATATATTACCGCTAGGTTAATATTAGCAAACAAGCGATTGAGAATAGAATTACCTCTATTCAACAATCGCTTGTCTTTCAAATCTTCAAAATGTCTTGTCTGCACTTTTTATCCCAAAGATAAAAAAATATTTGTGTCCAGACGGTAGGCCATTGGCGTGGTTTTTTTTTGAAATTAGTTCTTTATTTTAATTAAGTTCAACATCTAAAAATTGGATTCCTTCATATTGTAATAAATATTCTTGATTTAAAAATGGAGGAGATGCAGGGTTGTTTTTATCTCCAAGACCAACAGCCGCAAATAATACTTTAGCATCATTTTTCTTGGCATGTATTTTAAATGATTCCATCCATACGACATCGTAGGTTGCTGCAATTTCAGAGATATTTATGGCTTTAACAATCACAAAATATCGATTGTTAATTTTGTCTATACAAACAAATTGCGGACTCTTTTTAAGTTGGCTGTTTACAGCGATAAATTCAAAACCACGTTTTTCTAAATCCTTTCCAACAATATTCATTGCTAGATTATGTAATTCTTGATTTGAAAGTGGTCTACTCATTTAACATCGGGTTTAATAAAAAATCCGACACAAATGTATCGGATTTTAATTTATTATAAAACACTTCGACAAGCTCAGTGTGACATGTTATTTCTAAAAATGTTAACCTCCAAAATCATCAAAACGAATATTTTCATCTGCCAATCCAAAATCTTCTCCCATTTTTTGGACAGCTTTATTCATTAATGGCGGCCCACAGAAATACAATTCTAAATCTTCTGGAGTTTCATGTTTAGATAAATATTCATCTATAACAGCTTGGTGAACAAAACCTGTAAATCCGTCTCCTTCTTTATCGGTAAAGTCTTTTTTATTCACCCAATTATCTTCAGGCATTGGTTCTGATAATACAAGGTAAAATCTGAAATTAGGAAATTCTTTTTCTAATTTGTAAAAATGCTCAGCATAAAATAATTCTCTTTTAGATCTACCTCCATACCAATAAGTAACTTTTCTACCAGTTTTAAGCGTATTGAATAAATGATATAAATGAGAACGCATCGGAGCCATACCAGCACCACCACCAACATACAACATTTCTGCCTCTGATTCATTTATAAAGAATTCACCATAAGGTCCAGAAATAGTTACTTTATCTCCTTCTTTACGAGAGAATATATAAGATGAAGCTACACCTGGATTTACACTCATCCAACCATTTTTAGCTCTATCCCATGGCGGAGTAGCAATACGCACGTTTAACATAATCTCTCTTCCTTCAGCAGGGTAAGAGGCCATAGAATAGGCGCGTTCAACTAACTCAGTATTTTTCATTTTTAAATCCCATAAACCGAATTTATCCCATTCTAATTTAAATTTATCTGGAGTTTCATGTTCTTTTGGGTGAGCTGTGATATCCATTTCAGAATAATTGATTTCACAAGGTGGTATTTCAATTTGAATATAACCACCTGCTTTGTAACCCATATCTTCTGGAATTTCAACAACAAATTCTTTAATAAAAGAGGCAACGTTGAAATTACGTACAACGGTAGCTTCCCATTTTTTAATACCAAAAACCTCTTCAGGAATTGATATATCCATATTTTGTTTTACTTTAACCTGACAAGCTAAACGAGCACCATGTTGTAATTCTTTTCTAGTAAAATGCGGAGTTTCTGTAGGTAATGCTTCTCCACCTCCAGAATGAACGTGGCACTCACATTGAATGCATGTTCCACCACCTCCACAAGCAGAAGGTAAAAAAATTTTCGCATTACTTAAGGTTGAAAGTAATGAACTACCAGAAGCAACTTCAATCTCCTTTTCTCCGTTAATTCTAATTTTTACTGGTCCAGAAGGAGCTAATTTTTGTTTAACAACTAATAAAAGTGCAATTAATAAAAGTGTTATAATTAAAAATGCTACAACTGTTACAGCAATAATTCCTATTATATTTATAGCTACTATCATTGTTATTCGATAATTTCAGGTTCGTTAATTGTTGTACTATCTATTGTAGTATCAACCTCTTCTGTTGCAGTTATGTCTTGAACAGTAGTGTTTACTTCAACAGCTGCAGTTTCTTTAGATTCTGGTTCATCACCTCCAGTAAGCATACCTCCAAAGCTCATAAAACCAATTGCCATTAATCCAGTAATAATAAATGTTATTCCTAAACCTCTTAATGGCGCTGGTACATTGGAATATCTGATTTTTTCGCGAATTGCAGCAATAGCAACAATTGCTAAAAACCACCCAATTCCTGAACTTATTCCATAATTAAGTGCTAACCCTAATGTTTCAATTTCCCGAGATTGCATAAATAAAGAGCCTCCTAAAATTGCACAGTTTACAGCAATTAATGGTAAAAATATTCCTAATGAATTGTATAATGCAGGGGAAAATTTTTCGACAATAATTTCTACTAATTGCACCATCGTTGCAATGGTTGCAATAAACATGATGAATGATAAGAAACTTAAATCATATTCAGCATATTCTTCACCTAACCAGCTTAATGCACCTTCTTGTAATAAGTACTGATCTAACAACCAGTTTAAAGGTACTGTAATAGCCATTACAAATATTACTGCTGCACCTAAACCAACTGCAGTGGATACTTTTTTAGATACGGCTAAGTATGAACACATTCCTAAGAATGTAGCAAATACCATATTATCTATAAAAATTGCCTTAAAAAATAATTCTATATGTTCCATATATTATAGTTTTCAGTTTTCAGTTTTCAGTTTTTTGGGACTTAAAGTGCCAAAAATTTAAACTGTTAACTAATTTAATCTTCTATTAATGATGTGTTTCTTGCACGTTGAACCCAAATAATAATTCCTAATGTTATTAAAGCCATTGGTGCTAATAGCATAAAACCATTATTTTCGTACCCATACGCATAAACTCCAGTTTTTTCAATTGAGTCTCCTAGCACTTTAATTCCTAATAAAGTACCTGAACCTAAAAGTTCTCTAAAGAAACCTACAATTATTAAAATTACACCGTAACCTAATGAATTTCCAATTCCGTCTAAGAACGATTTCCAAGGGCCGTTTGCTAAAGCAAATGCTTCAAAACGTCCCATAATAATACAGTTGGTTATAATTAATCCCACAAAAACAGATAATGTTTTACTTAGCTCATAAGCAAAAGCTTTTAATACTAAATCAACTATAATTACAAGCGTTGCAACTACAATTAATTGAACAATGATTCTAATTTTGGAAGGTATAATATTTCTCATTAAGGAAATAACTACGTTTCCTAATCCTAACACAAATAATACAGCAATAGACATTACAATTGAAGCTTTTAAATCGGCTGTAATTGCAAGTGCAGAACAGATACCTAATACCTGAATAGTAATAGGGTTATTGTCCGCTAATGGATCTGTAATTAATTTTGCGTCTTTTTTTGATAAAAGTCCCATAAATTATTGCTTTAATGTTTTTAAATAAGGTACATACATTCGTAAGTCTTTTTTTAGCATGGCAGCAAGTCCGTCGCCTGTAATTGTAGAACCTGCAATTGCATCAACCTCAAAATCCATTTTATCTAAATTTTTTGGGTCAGAATTTCCTTTTGTAACACCAATTCCTTTAAATAAATCTCCGTCTAAAATATGTTCACCTTTAAAATCGTCCATAAAAAAACGTTCTTTTATATTTGAACCAAGACCAGGAGTTTCTGCAGCATGGTCAAAATAAACCCCTTGAACAACTAATTTATTATCAACAGCAACATATCCCCAAATTGCATCCCACAATCCTTTTCCTCTAACTGGTATTATATAGTATGTTGTACCATCTTTTTCTCCAATAAAAAGAGGTAGCCTACGGATATAATTTTCATCCTTAGCCGCTGCTGCTTCTTTTTTGAGATCAATTAAATAGGCATTTGAATCTTCTGTTACTTCAGTGCCCGTTATTACTATTTGTTTGGTGATGTATTTTGAAAATTCTTTTCCAACAATTGCTTTAGAAACAAATTCTACGCTAGTTTCATCATTTTCATTTACGCCCATTGCGTATAAAATATTTTGTTGTTTTTCTATACGTTTATTTTCAGTTATTTGCTCTTTAAAAAAAGAGGCCATAAAAGCGAGTAGCGCTCCAACAATTACAACCATTCCGGTTGCAAAAAGTATAGTATATCCGTTGCTATCAGTATTTCTACTCATAATTATAATGTTTTTGTTTTTAACCGTTTTTGTCTCTTATTAACATTTGCTCGAACTATATAATGATCAATGGTTGGTGCAAAAACGTTCATTAATAATATTGCTAACA
The DNA here is from genome assembly GCF_030692605.1 of Lutibacter sp. Lineage (GTDB taxonomy): Bacteria > Bacteroidota > Bacteroidia > Flavobacteriales > Flavobacteriaceae > Lutibacter. The sequence goes on along the minus strand of NZ_JAUYUD010000003.1, from coordinate 12,497 downwards.
TAGCACCTTCAGGATATGCTGGATTAAATACGCGAATCATTATTGAGATAAATCCAATTAAAAATCCATAAATCCATTTTCCTTTATTCGTTTGTGAAGCTGTAACAGGATCGGTTGCCATAAAAACAATAGCAAATGCTAAACCACCAAGTAATAAATGATGCCAATACACCGTATTCATTAGGGTATAAAATTTATTGGACTCAGTAATTAAACCGGCATCTACTACGCCATTAAATATAAGTCCCATAACTAATGCTCCAATAACAGCAGATAACATAATTCTCCAACTACCAACTTTTGTAAATATTAAATACAAACCTCCAAGTAAAATAAGGAATGTTGATGTTTCTCCAATAGAACCTGGTATAAAACCGAAGAACATATCCCAAGTTGAATAAGCAAATTCTTTACCTTGGGCTAAACTTCCTAAAATAGTTTCACCAGAAATGGCATCTAAGTTGGCTCCAGCAGTTATTTCCTTAGTTCTTTCAACAGCTCCTGTTACCCATACTTTATCACCACTCATCCACGTTGGATAAGCGAAGAATAAAAAAGCACGAATTGTTAAAGCTGGATTTAAAATGTTCATTCCGGTACCACCAAAAACTTCTTTACCTATCACAACTCCAAAAGCAACTGCCACAGCAAGCATCCAAAGTGGTGTATCAATTGGTATTATTAATGGTACCAACATTCCAGACACAAAATAACCTTCTTCTACTTCGTGATTATTAATTGTTGCGAAAAGGACTTCTATTCCTAAACCAACAATATAAGAAACTGCCAATAATGGCACTAATTTTATTGCTCCAATTAGGAAATTATCGAAATTCCAAAATTCTCCACTAAAGAATGTCATTCCCTCCTGATAGCCATTAATTGCGATATTTTGTTGAAATCCAACATTAAACATTGCAAAAATTAATATTGGAATTAATGGTATTAAAACATTCGTCATTAACCTTTTTAAATCGTCAGCTCCTCTAATATGGCTACCTGAATGGGTAGTTTCATTAGGGGTGTATACGAAAGTATGAAAAGCGGAAAAAGCGGATAACCATTTTTTATCCTTTCCTTTTCCTTTTATATTATGTAATTTTTCTTTCAATCCCATAATTTTATCCTATTTCTTTTAACATTAAGTCTAAACCTTTTCTAATAATATCTTGATGTGGTTGCTTAGAAACACAAATAAATTCAGTTAAGGCAAAATCTTCTGGTGCCACTTCATACATTCCTAATTGCTCCATTTCATCTAAATCCTTATACATACAAGCTTTTAAAAGTTGCATTGGAAAAATATCTAAAGGAAAAACTTCTTCATAGTTACCTGTAACAACAAATGCTCTGTGTTCACCGTTGGTATTAGTATTTAAGTCGAATTTTTTATTTGGGAATAACCAAGAAAAAGTTAACGCTCTTGAAGTTGATATTTTATTAAAAACAGGCATTGTCCAACCAAATAACTCATAATCATTTCCTTCAGGAATCACTGTTATCATTGAGTCATAATAACCCAAAACGCCTTTAAGAGTTTGTTTTGTACCAGTTAAAACATTTCCGCTAATAATTCTATGATTTCCAGTTTTTAAATTTCCTTGAACCAAAGAAACTATGGAGCTTCCTATTTTAGTTTTATAATATTGAGGAGTATTAACACCAGAACCAGCCAATGCAATAATACGCTCAGAATTAAATTTTCCTGTTAGAAGTAACTCTCCAATAATTACTAAATCTTGTGGGTTAATGGTCCAAACAATTTCACCTTTATTAACAGGGTCTATTTTAGCAATTTGAGTACCAACATTACCAGATGGATGTGGTCCAGAAACTTTATGTATCATACAATTGTTGAGGCCGTTTAGAGGTGACTTTGACTCACTTCCAATTGAAACATGAACAACTCCAGAAGTTAATTTACTTAAAACGGTAATTGCCGCTTGCAATTCATTTTCTTTACCTGCTAATACATAATCGTAATTGGCAGCCAAAGGAGCACTTGCATATGCCGAAATAAAAATGGCTTTTGGTACATTTGCAGGATTTGCAATTACATCATAAGGTCTTTGTTTAATAAAAGGCCAACAACCAGTAGCTAACAAATGAGCTTTAATCTCATCAGCTTGCATTGCTTTAGGGTCTTTTATACCAAAATCAGTAAATTGTTGTTCAATATCAGCTGAAATTTTAACGGCTAATATTTTTCTTTTTTCACCACGAATAATATCAACCACCTCACCACTTACTGGCGAAGGGAATTTCATAGTTTCGTTAGCTTTATTGTAAAAAACGGAATCACCGGCTTTTATTTTTTCGCCAACCTTTATAGATAATTTTGGAACAATACTGTGGAAATCTTGAGGAACTATTGTGTAGATATTACTAGACTTTGCACTTTCGGTAACCAACGCTGCACCACCTTTAAGTTTAATATCTAAACCTCTTTTTATACGGATGTCTTGTGACATATATTTAGTTTATTTAAAAGTCTTTTAAAACGGTGCAAAAATAACAATTTCTAGTTTAGGATTAATGATTTTTATCATGTTTTTTTGTAACAATTATATACATTCCGTATGAATTTAAGTTTCATTATATTTACTGACGCAATTTTTTGGAATAAATTTTGTTACTGGATATTAAATAAATTTAAATATTTTGAAAAAACTCCTTTTTGTTATTGGTTTTTTAGGTTTTGCCTTTTTTGCAAATGCTCAAATTAATGCAGTTGACGCACCTAATATTAAAACTGTTGTTTTTAAACCAATGAGTTCTAACAAATTTGCACCTATTATTGAATTGAATGAAAAAATTACTCTTTCTTTCGACGATTTAAACGCAAATGAAGAAACTTATACTTATAAAATTGAGCACTGTAATTTTAATTGGCAAGTTTCAAATTTATCGGAATCAGAATTTATAAATGGTTATGCTTCGGATAGAATTCGTAATTATGAAAATTCATTTAATACCTTGCAACCTTATACAAATTATAGGTTATCGCTTCCTAACGAAAACACAAAAATTAAAATTTCAGGTAACTATACCATTTCTGTTATAAATGAAAATTCTAAAATTGTTTTTAAACGAAGTTTTGTGGTGTACGAGTCAAAAGTTAATGTAGGAGTTACGGTACATAAAAGCAGAGATATTGCTACTATAAATACCAAACAGTCCGTTGAATTTATCATAAATAATCCCGATTTTAGAATAAATAATCCAGGTGAAGAAATTATGCCCGTAATTTTACAAAATAACAATTGGCAAACGGCAATAACTGGATTAAAACCTCAGTTTTATAGAGGGAGCCAACTTTTATACAAATACAATAAAGAAACTAGTTTTTGGGCCGGAAATGAATTTTTGCATTTCGATTCTAAATCAATTCGAAATTCAACGTTAAATATTGCAAATGTTGAAATGGGTACTGAAATTTACCACACTTATTTGTATGCTAAGGAAGAACGAATTGACAAACCATACACGTTATTTCCAGACATTAATGGTAATTTTATAGTAAGAATTTTAGAAGGTGAAAATGCCAATACAGATGCAGACTATAGTTGGGTTTATTTTTATTTAAAGTGTTTAGAAAATTTAGAAGGTAAAAATATTTTTGTGAGTGGAAACTTCAATAATTGGCATTTGGGCGACGAAAATATGTTGCATTATAATGTTGATTCTGGGTTGTATGAAGGAGCGATTTTATTTAAACAAGGATTTTATAATTACCAATTTGTAACCAAAAGCAGTAAAGGAATTATAAGCAATTACGATATTGATGGCTCTTTTTACCAAACCGAAAATGATTATACAGTTTTAATTTATTACCACAAACAAGGAAGTAGATATACTGAAGTAATTGGAGTTGGAACAGCAAATTCTGAAAAAATAAATAATTAAATTTGTATATTTGATAAACTTAAAATGTTAAGTAATTATGGTACAACAAGTAACAAACGGAATTAAAATTTCTGCAGTTTCAAATTTCGAAGGCACGTCTTATCGAAATTACAGGTTGTACTATGGATTTAGTTACGTTATTACCATTGAAAATCAAAGTAATGATACAGTACAACTTATAGAAAGGCACTGGAATATTTTTGATTCGTTAAATAAAAAAGAAATTGTTGAAGGAGATGGCGTAATTGGCAAAAAGCCTGTTTTAAAATCTGCTCAAGTTTACTCCTATCAATCTAACTGTTTTTTAACATCTCCGGTTGGCGCTATGAATGGATATTACACCATGGTAAATTTCGCTACTACCAAAAATTTTAAAGTGTACATTCCAACATTTCAATTAATGGTTCCAATTATGAGCAATTAATAAATGAAATTTAGGCTAATAAAATATAAGTTTAAACAGCAAATAAAAGGACTGGAATGTTTAAACTGCACCAAGCCTTTGGAAGGAAATGAAAATTTCTGTTCCTATTGTGGACAAAAAAACACGACGGAAAAATTAACATTTAGTCACTTTATATCCAATTTGTTAAATGGTTTATTTTCGTATGATTCGCGCCTTTGGACTACTTTTATTCCGTTATTAATAAAGCCTGGTAGAGTTTCAAAAGATTTTATTGAAGGTAAAAGGGCTCGCTTTGTGAATCCGTTTCAATTGTACTTAAATGTTTCCATTATATTTTTTATCGTTTTAGGCATAACCAATAAAATAGACAGCAATAATATTGCAGAAAATACTAAAAAATTAGATACCATTTCTCAAATAGGGAAACAAGAAATAGATTCAGTTTTAACAAATGTGACAGATAAAGTTATTAAAGGTGCTCCAAATGATTCTACTAAAACCAAAATAGTCACAGACGTAAAAAGTGCATTTAATCTAGTTCAAAACGAAACAACTAAAAGCAAAAAGGATTATATATATCATATAAAATCCGACTCTTCAAAAAACATAAGTGTATTAAATAGATTTGATGATTTTAGTAATTTTTATGAAAAGAATACAACCTATACAAAGGAACAAGCATTAGATAGTTTAGGTTATAAAAAAACCTTTTGGAATACTTTTTATTATCAAAAAGTAATTCATACAAATAAAAATATTGAACAAATAAAACGTGATGGAGGCAAAGCTTTTTTTAGAACCCTTACTTCATATCTTTCAATATCATTATTCTTTTTCTTGCCATTTTTCGCATTGTTTTTAAAATTAGTTTATTGGAGGAGATCGTTTACTTATATGGAACATTTAGTGTTTGTGTTTCATGTACAAACAGTATTCTTTTTAATGTATATGTTATTTTATTTACTAAAATTCATTACGAAAACAGATGCTTTTTTAGCAGTATTTTTTATACTTTTTTTACTGTACTTATATAAAGCTTTACGTTATTTTTATGAACAGTCACGGTCAAAAACAATTTTAAAATTTATAATTTTGAACGGTTTTTATCTATTTTTAGCATCAATAGGTTTTATAATAGTTGCTATTTTTTCATTTTTGATGGCTTAAATAATTAATGTTGTTCTTTTACCATGAACAACATCTTCATATAAAATTTCAATGGTATTATTTTCCTTTTTTATTGATGTAATACTTACAGTTTCAACATAAGTACGTTTCATTAAAATTGATTGTTCTTTATCACCTATTTCTGAATGATGAAAAGCTAAAATCTTTTCTGAAGTAAATTCATTTTCAGCAATCCAGTTTTTAAACCATCCTTTTCTTGTCATTTTCATTTCATTGGTATACAATGTTGAAGAAGACCATATTCTGGGTTCGTTTTTAAGCTTGTTAAAATGTTTTTGATTTTCATCCCAAACCAATTCAGATAAATTTAATTGATGCATATTCCATTCAATAATTACCATTGTAAAAGGTTCAATTCCTTCTAATTTTAGATTTCTAATATACAATTCAATCTTTTCTTCTTGCAACAATTCTTTTGCAATAAGGCCTCTGCTTTTAGAATAACTTTCTTTTCTGTGGTGTTTGGTAAATGCCCCGTTTAAAACACAAACCAACCTATTTTTTGAACTTGTTCCAATCCAAGTGCCACCAGCAACTTTATCTTTGGGGAAATACATTTTAACGCCATTTTCTACATATTTTTTTGGAGGATATGTTTCTCTTATTTTTTGTTCGTCTCTGTTTGAAGTCAGAATAAAATTAGGTGGTGATAAAGGCAAAAAAGTAACAGTACACATGCTATTAAAATTGGATTATTGAGTATCAGTTGAATAAATAAAAAGTCGTTTCGATTTTGTAACTTTGCCAACAAATTTAAATTAAAAAAACCTTAAATTATATACAATGGCTTCAGGATTTTATAATGTACCAAAAGCAATTAACGAACCAGTAAAATCTTATGCTCCAGGAAGTCCTGAGCGTAAATTAGTATTGGAAACCTACAAAAAAATGTTCAACGAGCAAGTTGATATACCTTTTTATATTGGAGGAAAAGAATACAGAACAGGAAAAACTGTTGATATTCATCCGCCACACGACCATAAACATTGTGTCGGAAAATATTACACCGCAGAAAAAGAGCATATAGAATTAGCTGTTAAAGAAGCTATAAAAGCGCGTAAGCAATGGGCAGCAACTAGTTGGGAGCATAGAGCTGCAATTTTTTTGAAAGCTGCCGATTTATTAGCGGGTCCTTTCCGTTACAAAATGAATGCTGCAACAATGATTGCACAATCTAAAAACGTTTACCAAGCTGAAATTGATTCGGCCTGTGAATTGATTGACTTTTTACGTTTTAACGTAGAATTTATGACTGAAATTTACAGCAATCAGCCAATTTCTTCACCAGGAATCTGGAATCGTATGGAATACCGACCTTTAGAAGGATTTGTATATGCAATTACTCCTTTCAATTTTACTGCAATTGCTGGTAATTTACCTGCAGCTCCTGCGTTAATGGGGAATGTAATTATATGGAAACCTGCAAGCTCTCAGGTATATTCTGCCCAAGTAATTATGGAGTTGTTTAAAGCTGCTGGATTACCAGATGGAGTAATTAATATGGTTACAGGTAATTCAGGTATGATTACAGATGTATTGTTGAACAGCTCTGATTTTTCTGGAGTTCACTTTACAGGTTCTACACCAGTATTTAATAGTTTTTGGGAAACTATTGGAAAAAATATGACTACCTATAAAACCTACCCAAGAATTGTTGGGGAAACAGGAGGAAAAGATTTTATTTGGGCACATCCAACATCTAATGCAAAAGAAGTAGCAACCGCAATTTCAAGAGGAGCTTTTGAATATCAAGGTCAAAAATGTTCGGCAGCTTCACGTGCGTATTTACCTAAAAGTTTATGGGGAGATATTAAAATAGCACTCGAGAATGATTTAAAATCATTTAAAATGGGACCTCCTGAAGATCCAACAAATTTTATAAATGCAGTGATAGATGCTAGAGCATTCAAAAAACTTTCAGGATATATTGAGGAGGCTAAATCAGATTCAGATGCTGAAATTATAATTGGTGGAGGTTACAATGATTCTGTTGGATATTTTATAGAGCCAACAGTTATATTAACTACAAACCCATATTATAAAACAATGTGCAATGAGTTATTTGGACCAATAATGACAATTTATGTATATGAAGATGACCAATGGGAAGAAATGTTAGATATAATTGATAATACCAGTGAATTTGCCCTTACAGGTGCTATTTTTAGTGGTGACAGATATGCCATTAAAATAGCGACTGATAAATTAGAAAATGCTGCTGGAAATTTTTATATAAATGATAAACCTACTGGTGCTGTTGTGGGGCAACAACCGTTTGGTGGAGCAAGAGGCTCGGGAACAAATGATAAAGCAGGGTCTGTATGGAATTTATTACGTTGGGTAAGTAACAGAACTATTAAAGAAACATTTGTTTCGCCAACTGATTATAGATATCCGTTTTTAGGAGAAAGCACACTTGAAACTGTTGAAAAGGAGGTTGAAAGCGCTATTGAAAAATTAAAAGAATTTGGTAAAGATTTATCAAGTAAATTTAATAAATAAGGTGTTATGACCTTAAATTTTTGTTTTTCTGGAGTTGTTTCAGAATTTCAATCTGGTTATTAATTGATTTGAACCTAAAATAAATTGGTGACATTTATGGCACACATTTTGATAAAAAATACTACTATAAATCCAATCTAAATTATTATGAAAAAGCTTATTTATTTTATTGCTATTTTAGGAGCAATTGTTTCTTTTACTAGTTGTACATATGATGATTCAGTTGTAGAACCCTATACAACAGGAATTATTGAATTCGAATATGCCAAATCAAAAATTATTAATGGTTTTTCAACGGCAAAAGACACAATAGTTAGTTTTACTGGAATTGGGTATGATCCTATTCAGTATAATGATTACGGATATTTTGACTCATCTATTTCTTGGGCTGCAATGCATAGACATAATCCTAACGATTTTGAAAATTGGGCGGGAATATTTTTTACTGGAACAGACCTAAACTCACTTAAATTACCTTACAAGTTTAAAGTTGGTGATGTTATGAATGCTCAAATCAATTATGTTATCGGTTATTCCTTATATTATGATGATACAGGAAAAGCTTTTTCTGAAGCAAATGCTTATTCAGCTACTACATATTCTAATAACTTTGAATTAACAATTTTATCCAGAATAGATAATAGATTAAAAGGCAATTTCAACGGTGAGATTATTAATTACGATGGAGATAAAATAAATATTAAAAATGGGCGATTTGACATTCAAATAATTGAAAAATAATAGCAATTAACAATGGGATTAGTTTTTTGCTATTTTAAAGAAAGCCTATAAACATGCAGGATTTTAATCTTTATTTCTTATTCGAAAATCCGAACGCTTTTTCGCATAGTAATTCATAAAGTAAACCATAGGATTGAAAATAAAAAGAACATAAAAAACCCTGCTGATTTCGGATTTTTTTATGTTCTTTAATGAAATATTTAGACACCTTTGAACTTGTCGGCTCCTGCTATTAATCCAATTAATTCTTGTGGATTGTGTATAATAGTAGGCATATGTTGAGGGCATATATAAAATTCACTTTCTTGGTAATAAAATTTTGTTACTGGTATTTCTGTAGATGTTTTTTTACACACTAAACACTGTTTATCTGAATTTGTATTTGTCATAATTATCATTTTTTATAAAGGACAAAATTATCGCTTATTATTTGAATAAACACTAATAAATGTCATATTTTATCGTTTTTTTAATGGAATGTGAACTACCTTTTTAGTTTCAAAAAAAGGATGGTCAAAATAGGAAGTAAGTTCGTAAATAGTTGCTTTTGGAAAGTTTTTTAATTCTTCTGTTAAATCGCCACCTTTCAAATAAAGTATTCCGTTTTTTAAAGTGTGTAGTTGTTTTTTAGCAATTTTATTTTTAATCCATTGTGCAAAATCTTCCATATTTGTAACTGCTCTACTCACAATAAAATCGAATTCACCTTTAACATTTTCGGCTCTAATAACTTCAGTTTTCACATTTTTTAAATTCAACGCAGCAATTACTTCATTAACCACTTTTATTTTTTTTCCAATAGAATCTACCAAATAAAAATTTGTTTCGGGGAAAAGTATTGCCAATGGAATTCCAGGAAAGCCTCCTCCAGTTCCAACATCTAATATTGAAGTTTTAGGTTTAAAAGTCTGCACCTTTGCAATGGCAAGAGAATGCAACACATGCTTTAAGTATAACTCATCTATATCTTTTCTAGAAATAACATTAATTTGTGCATTCCAAAAGGTGTAAATTTCTTGTAACTGATTAAATTGCTGTTTTTGAGTTTCAGACAATTCGGGAAAATGAGTTAAAATTAATTCCATTTAAAAATTTTAGTAGGACAAAATTACTATTTATATAATTAAAGTAACAAGTTTTAAAAATATGTTATTTTTTTTGAATCTTGTATTTAACAATAAAAATTGCCGTAATTTCGTTCTTTAATGTTTCACGCGAATAAATAGATAAGATTATGAAAGCGATTAATTTTTCGAGAATAGATAATGTAAAGTTCTTTAGAACTCTAAATCAGCGTGTTAATTTGTATTTCAAAGAAAACAAGCTACAACGTACAGGTAATTGGAAATTATATATAAAAGCAATAGTAATGTTTGCTATATTTCTAGTTCCTTTGATTTTAATACTATCAGTTTCTATGCCAATTTGGGTACAATTATTATTGACTATAGTAATTGGAATAGGAATGGCAGGCGTTGGAATGAATGTAATGCATGATAGTAATCATGAGTCTTTTTCAAGTAAAAAATGGGTAAATAAATTAATGGGAAGCAGCATTTATATACTTGCAGGCAATGTGTATAATTGGAAAGTGCAGCACAATGTGCTGCACCATACATTTACCAATATTCAGGGACATGATGAAGATATTGATGCTGGTAGAATTATTCGATTTTCTAAACATGCCAAATGGTTAAAAATTCATAAATACCAGAAGTATTATTCCTTTGCTTTATATGGATTGCTAACAATAAATTGGGCCATTACTACTGATTTTAAGCAAATGCATAAATACTTAAAACGTAAATTATCGTATGGTAAATTTCCAAATCCAGCAACAGAGTGGACACTATTAATAATTACAAAAATTTGTTATTATTTATTGTGGATTGTATTGCCATTAGTTGTATTAGATATTGCTTGGTGGCAAGTGCTAATTGGTTTTTTTGTAATGCATTATACTGCAGGAATTATTTTAAGTGTTGTTTTTCAATTGGCACATGTTGTTCCTTCCACTGAAATGCCTTTACCAGATAAAGATGGGAATTTAGAACATACTTGGGCAATTCATCAATTGTATACTACTGCTAATTTTGCACCAAAAAATAAATTTATTTCTTGGTATACAGGAGGCTTAAATCATCAAGTTGAACATCATATTTTTCCACACATTTCACATATACATTATGAAAAAATTGCTAAGATTGTAAAAGAAACGGCCTTAGAATTTAATTTACCTTACAACGAATATAAATCTTTTCGAAGTGCAATTATAGAACATTTTAATCAATTAAAAGCCTTAGGGACCAAACCAGCATTTGCATAATTAGTATTTTTATGAATCATCAACTATCAAACAGAATTAATAGTTTACCAGTATCAGAAACTTTAGCAATGGCGGCTAAAGCAAGAGAATTAAAAAGCCTAGGGAAAGACATTATTAGTTTAAGTTTGGGGGAACCAGACTTTAACACTCCCGATTTTATTAAAGAAGCGGCTGTTCAGGCAATTCATGATAATTACAGTACTTACAGCCCCGTTGATGGTTATTTAGACTTAAAACAAGCGATTTGCGCTAAATTTAAACGAGATAATAAGTTAGTATATAATCCTAATCAGATAGTTGTTTCAACAGGAGCAAAGCAGTCTATTGCAAACATAGCTATGGTGTTATTAAACCCGGGTGATGAAGTTTTATTACCTGCACCGTATTGGGTTAGCTATTCTGCAATTGCAACTTTGGCTGAAGCAACTTATAAAGAAATTCCATCTACGGTTGAATCTGATTTTAAAATCACGCCAGAACAGCTGGACGCTGCAATTACTCCTAAAACAAAAATGATTTTTTTTAACTCACCAAACAATCCAAGTGGTACTGTTTACTCTGAAGCAGAATACAGAGCATTGGCTGAGGTAATTGAAAAATATCCAAACATTTATATAATGTCTGACGAAATCTATGAGCATATCAATTATGGCGAACCTATGTTTAGTTTTGCTGCAATTGAAAGTATGTATGACAGAACAATTACTGTAAATGGTGTTGCAAAAGCATTTGCAATGACAGGTTGGAGAATTGGATATATTGGAGCACCAGAATGGATTGCTAAAGCTTGTAATAAATTGCAAGGGCAAATTACATCTGGAGCTAATTCTATTGCACAACGTGCAACTATTGCTGCCCTAGAGGCTCCTGTTTCCAAAATTCAATATATGGTTGATGAATTCAAAAACCGGAGAGATATTGTAATAGGATTATTAAGTGAAATAGACGGTATGAAATGTAGTACTCCTGGAGGAGCATTTTATGTTTTTCCAGATGTTTCTGCATTCTTTGGAAAAACTCTAAAAGGTTATAAAATTGAAAATGCTGGAGATTTATCTATGTTTTTATTAGAAGAAGCTAATGTTGCTACAGTTACAGGAGATGCATTTGGAGCACCAACTTGCTTAAGAATTTCGTATGCTGCTTCTGAAGCTCAATTACGTGAAGCTATCACAAGAATTAAAGATGCATTAAGTTAATTGTAATTTTAAATATCTTAAATTATATATAAATAACCGAGCAATTTTTGTTCGGTTATTTGGTTTTGTAGTTAAAAAAGATGACCAATATTAACCTAGCGACAAAATATCGGAATAAATTTGTATATTTACAGTATGGAAAAAGAGGATTTCAGAACTGTAACCGAGCAAGCGAGAGTAGTTATTCGCAGAAAAGCAATCAAGTTGATACTTTCAGGTGTAAAAAAGA
>NZ_JAUYUD010000101.1 GCF_030692605.1 Lutibacter sp. | reverse complement strand
CCCCTTGTTGAAATTTCTCGTCTTTGCGCAATAACGCCTTCAGTTCTTCAGAACTATAGTTTTCTATCTTTAGTGCTACTCTACTCATAACACAAAGATAATAAAAAATAATTTGTAATTACATATTAGACTTTATATAAGAAAAATAAGTAAGAATTTAACCACAAATAGAATAATGAAATAATTGTTTTCCAAATAAATTCAACGAACGGGCTATTTTATAAATGAATAAGATAAATGAATTATTAAAAAGTGCTGTTGATTGAAATAAAAGTTCATGGAAGTCTATCAATTTACTTATTGATATATTGAAATCTTTTAATCAAATACGAATACAATTATTTATAATTATATCTTTAAATCGTAAAAATACGGAAGGTTGATTCCAACTTTGCGTAATAGTGGGGTAAAGCCTTACAAGCAATTGTATGTCTTTTTAAGATAATATTAAAAGTTAACTCCTTAATTTTCTTATAATTGTGTATTGAATTATTGACTTCCAGCTGTAGCTTTAATCAAGAAGGGGAGCTATTTTTGATAAAGCCTTTACAGAAATGTAGAGGATTTTTTGTTTTTAAGAATATATTAAAGGATTTAAGATATTTTTCTTGGACCTTTTTTTATGCGCAAGGTTTTGGTTGAAATTCCTGTTTTATTAAGATGATTCAAATTTAAATATTTTGAAAACATTCTCAAAGAAAATGACTAATCAGTCCTCTTTTTACTGCCGATTTACAGGGTAATAGGTGCATTGGCATATAGTTTGTAACTTTTAATAGTGCTATATAATGCACATTTCGATATGCTTATTAGTTAAAAGTAGATAAACACACTAATTAGTGCATTAAATTGCTCTTTTCGTTGAGTTATTAAAAAATTATTATATATTTGTGTGAAAAAGAGCCGTATAATGCATTTTAACGAAATTATTCATACCATCAAAGAGCGTAGAGAAATGATGCAGGTAACTCAAGAAACTTTAGCGGAGCTTTCTGGGGTTGGACTACGAACTTTAAAACAGCTAGAAAGTGGTAAAGGAAACCCAACATTACAAACTTTACACAAATTGACAGATGTATTAGGGATGGAAGTATGTTTACAAGTGAAGAAAATACAATAAAGTAAATGAGATCAGCAGCAATTCTATATAAAGAGGAGGAAGCAGGTGTTATAACACAGCATGATGATGGAAGCTTTACATTTCGTTATAATGATAACTGGGTTGCGGATATTGGGAAGCAAAGCATTGGTTTAACCTTGCCAAAAACACAACAAGAATACAAATCACAATATCTTTTTCCGTTTTTTTACAATATGTTGCCAGAAGGATCTAACAAGCAGATGGCATGTAAGTTCATGCGTATTGATACAGATGATTATTTTGGGTTACTTATGATTACTGCTAAAACAGACAGCATAGGAGCCATTCGGGTAATTAAAACAGAACAAGAATTATGAGTTTTCCAGAGATTAAATACTGTCCAGGCACCTTAGCTGAAGGATATAAAACATACAGCAGAACTTGTTTAAATAGAGTGTTTAATGGAAAAAAGGTAAACCATATATTACCTTATGAATCACCATCAACCCATCAAGAAACCAGTGACTTATTTGACCAAAACAGAAAGCAAATCTCTATATCAGGTGTTCAAGAGAAGTTTTCTGTAATTCTTGAAAAAAACAAGCTTCGGCTAATTAATGAAGGCGAACGGGGAATTTACATTTTAAAACCAATTCCAAGTGCTGGTGGTAAAGTCAATCAAATGCCAGCTAACGAACACTTGACAATGCAAATAGCACGTCAAGTATTTAGTATTGAAACCGCAGAAAATGCTTTGATTTTTTTTAAGAATGGAGATCCAGCCTACATTACAAAACGATTTGATGTAAAGGATGATGGAAGCAAATGGGCCCAGGAAGATTTTGCATCTTTAGCAGGAAGAACACCACAAACACATGGAGAGCATTATAAATATTCAGGTAATTATTTAGAGCTTTTTGAGCTTATGAAAACATACCTACCTGCTTATAAAATAGAAGCCCCCAAGCTACTCAAAGTGTTGCTATTTAACTACCTATTTTCAAATGGCGATGCCCATTTCAAGAATTTTTCTCTTGTAGAAACCCCTTTTGGAGATTTCCGCTTGAGTCCGGCATATGACTTACTTAATAGCCGTATACATATTGATGATAGTGACTTTGCTTTAGAAGATGGTTTGTTACCAAGGAACTTAGCGCAAGGTAAAATTAGTCAGCAATTTACAATCCTAGCTGGCCTAGCAGGTTTGAGTGATAAACAGTTTACAGACCTTTTCAACACAATAACAATAAGGTCAAAAAAGGTGGAAGAACTTATTGCAGCATCCTTCCTTAATGATAGAACCAAAGGTAATTATTGGCAATCTTACCTTACGCGATTGAAAAAAATGAATAAGCAATAATTTCGTATTCTGCCCCTAACTCTTTTCACAAGGGAAGCCTTGTATTTTGCGGACAAGGCAGTTGTTACATTTCATAGTAAATTTTTCGAAATAAAATTGTAAGTCTTCAACAAAAAGTGGACTGATTTAGATAATTTCTTATGGTGGTTTTTAAGAATGATAATAGGATTTCTTTAAATTAAACATATTCAATCGTTTCATTTGTCTTCCTGTAATTTTACGAAAAGTTTAAGACAAATTAAAAGAACAAATATTAAAACGAAATTGATAAGTATGATTTTCAAGAAACTAAAAAAATTAACCCATTGATTTTATTATAATTGCATATTGAATTATTGAATTCCAGCTGCAACTTTAATCAAGAAGGGGAGCTACTTTTGATAAAGCCTTTACAGAAATGTAGAGGTTTTTTTGTTTTATTATTTTCCAAAACATTACAGATATTGAAAAATAGCAAAGACATCAGGGGTAACTAGGGAGGTTGCATAATCAATAGGCTAAATTTTTCAAATAGTTAAAAAAAAGGGTTGTTTAAAAGAAAAAAGCTCGGGAAATTATCCCAAGCTTTTCAAATCTTACACAGCTATTTAGAAGAGATACATAATCAACTACTAGTATTAACCCGTTGGGTGCAATTATTAAAAACGTCTGTTCGAGTGTTTTTTGTGCAGTAAAACGAAATAAAAAATGTATCGAGAACCGTTTTTAACTATCATTTTTCTGTTCTCGATACAATTTTCTATCGAAAATCACTCGAAGTGACGAAAAATCATCGTTAAAAATTAATTGCACCCAACGCGTTAGTATTAATTATTTCCTAATAACAGTAGTGATTCCATAAAATTACGCATATCAAAAGTAACTTCAAGCACACTTTTTCCTCCAGATAATTGTCGAATTTCACGGTCAGCAGTCATTGGGTCTTTTTTCCCACTTCCCATATCATTAAGTACACCGTTTACTTTATCCCAGTAATTTTTGTGCTTTTGCCATGCTTCAAATGAAGGTGTTCCGGCCTGTGGCCTTTTCTGGTTAAACAGCGGCTCCATTTTCGTGCGATAGTCTTTGGAAGTTCCCCGGGCAATTTCTACATACTTTTCTACCCGTTGAAATTCAGGAGTACCTCTCAAATGTTCGGCTTTGTAATAGGTTACATCAGCTGTTTGACCTGCCCACTGTTTGTTTGCTTGCAGAATTCCGTTTTTTTGCAAAACATTCAGGTCGGCATACGCATCAGGGATCTTTCCATGGGTAATATTTTCCCAAGATTTCTCTGCATTTTGACCTGTTTCAGCTTCATATGCTCTATCCCATGCATCCTGAGCTTCTTTATGCCAGGCTTCCACTGGAACAGGCTTTCCGTTTTTCATTGGCGGAACAGGTTTTCCGTCAGCACCAATTTTAGGATTCCGGCCAGCATCGTAATCCATGTTTACGGTTTTGCTTCCAAGTAAGGCTTCTGGCTGAACAGTTTCTCCTCGGGCTTTCATCTCTTGGGCACGTTGTAAATCGGCTGGGTCTGGTTTATTGCGAATTGCTTGAAGTTCTTCTGGACTCCAACCATTTTTCTGCATTTCTGCCTGATACCTTTTTTCAACCTTTTGATGAATCCTATCCATAGAGTTGCTGTATCTCTTTATCATATCAAGATTTTTTGGTTGCTTTTGCATGGTTTTCATCATCATTTTGGCTTGTGGCGAACTATGTATTTTTGCAGATCGGTCGTCTAATTCAATCAGTATTTTTTTTATTTCGCTCGGTGGGGCACCCGCTTTTCTGGCCGTTTCCAATTTCTCAAAGGTGTTTTTATAGGAATTCACTTTAATTCTTCCATCGGCAATTTGTTCACGGTTGATTGCTATTTCCTGAGCGGTTAGAGGGCGGTTAAAATCTGGCTCACCAACACGTGGTACTTTTCGCGGGATAGCCGATGGGTTACCAGCAGACTGCCCAGTTTTAGATGGTCCATCAATGTGTGGCAAATCTCCATTTGGGCGGTTAAAACTTCCTGAAATTTTACCTACTCCAAACGCCATAGCTTTTTCGGTAATCAACCCTTTTGCAGCTTCCCAACCTGCGCCCATAAAACCATCCACAAAATCACCACCTTTGTTAACGGCATCTTCGAATCCTCGGAAACCATCAACAGCAACTCCAGTTATTGTGTTATATGAACCGGCAACACGTAAAAAAGCTTCTTTCGGACCACCGTCAATATAACCAGTAATTCCCTGATAAGCATTATTAACGTATTGACCCCCAAACATAGACAAGCCCATCATAGAATAGTCGGCTGTGGTTTTTACAATTTCGGCCGTTTGCAGGCAGGCATCTGCCCATGCCGCCTCAGCTAAAGCGTCTTTGTTATTTGCCAACGCCACATCAATTTTTCCTTGATAATATTTTTTACCTACCGAATTGGCTTCTTCGATGATAGCTTTAGCAGCTTTTTCATCCAGATTTGCCATAATTTTCCCGTTGTATTTAGTGTTGATGATTTCCCTAACTTTTCGGGCTTCTTCATCCGGTAAACGATCAGCCTGTTCGTAGGCTTTACGAACTCCACGACTTATATTTTCCATCTTTTGCTGATTCTCGGATATATTCTGAATAAAATTACTTTTGGCATAATCGTCCCAAGGTGAGCGATTAAATACAATTACACCGGTTTGAATGGTTGCAATTCGATCATTTTCAGCCTGAATATTGGCTTGTGCACCCAATATACGCATCTCATAATCTTTACGGCGTTGTGGGTCTTTTTCATTTGCCAAATCTTGTTGGTCGCGGGCCATGTTTTTCTGAATGATGGCCAAATTGGTGTTGTGAAATTCAATAGCTTCGGCATCTATTTTCCTGCGGTCTTCAGGCTTTTTATCATCAAAAATATGCAAATGGTTTTCTCCTGAATTTGAGTTATCTGTTATTGTTTCGGTTTGGGTTTTTGTGGCTGAAATGTTTGGTTTTGATTGGGTTTGGGTTATTTTACCAACACCATCTGACATCATTTCGTTTGAAAATTCTATCACGAGTTCATCAGGTACACTAATAGTATGTTTAAATTGTTGCCATTTCCCATTTTCTGTCCATTTTAGTGCAGTATTATAAAATGCATTGGCAAGCGAATTTATTTCTATTTTTTTTTCTAATTCCAATTGCCACCAGGGATGTGAATTATCATTATTTGAAGATCGATTCATTTTATCGTTTTTGATTTGTTGATTAAAGTTCTCGTTTGATGTTTCTTGAAAATGAGGAATATTTGGGTATTCAAACTGCATAAGAACACTATGATTTTTGCCGTCAGATAATGAGTTTCCAGTGATTGCGAAAGGCTTTACAAATTTATTGCTCTCAAGATTAACAATAATTTCTCCAATATGAAGATGTTCTATAACATTGGCAGAATAATTACCATTAAATCTTTTACAATTGCTACATATTTTTAATGAGTAATACGTTTCCTTGCCATTTTCTAAAACAACTTTGTAGATATATGAAAATATAGGATCGTATAAAATTATATTTCCTCCTCCTCCTTGAAGGTGCTCATAACCTGCCCAACAACCCGCTCGCTCAAATTCATTTTTTATGTTCTTATTCGTTAAACTTTTCAGATAATCTTTCTCCTGTTTATACTTTCTTTGTTGTTCAGCCATCATTTGAGCCCCATCGGGCGGGTTGCCTAATGCAATTAAATCCTTAGTGATTTGCTGAAGCCTTTTCTGCCTAGAAATCAGCAGGATTTGGTATTTCTTAGCCAAATCGAAATAGGCCAAACTGCTCTGTGGATCGTCGTATTCGGCTGCATAACCGGCATTTTGAACCGCCTGTTCCATTAAAATACTGGTTTGTGTAATTGAGGTACGGTAGGTTAAAAATTCGCCCAAAAGCGGATTGAATTTGTTGAGGTAGTCAACCGCTTCTTTAAATGGTGTTTGCCGCAAAGGTGCCCACGATTTTTCAAATTGTTTGTTGTCAACATCGGTCATTGGCCCATAAACTAGCCTCATCCCTTCCATAGCAGCCGAAACTGCGCCGTCCCATTCTGTTTTAGAAAGCGTTGTGATATCTAAAAAAGGGAGAGGTTTTGATGGAGGAATATCTGTCATAGCCTCTAAATTGATGGTTTGTGTAACAGTTGTAGGTTTTTTGGTCTGCGACTCAGTTTCTACCTTACTGTTGTTTTGCTTGTTGTTTGTATCAGTTTTTTTAGAGACCTGAGCATTATTGCTGTTCTCACTTTTATTTTTGTTTTCAGGTTTTGTGGTTTCAACACGTGGTTGAGTTGGATTTTGAATGGTGTTAGCTATTTTATTAAGAACTGATAAAGCATTAGCTGTTTTAGTTGGTTGCGATGGATTTTGATTGTCGTCAATTTTAGCTTGTGAATCAAATCTAAAACTTCCACCAAACGAACCGAAGCTCTGTGTTGAAATGCCGTTTTTTGTGCTGCCTGTAAAGGATGATTGACCTGCGAGAATTGTGACTTTTAGAACTCCAACTTCTCCTTCTTTTAACAACCCTGCATGAACTGCTGCTTTTCCTATTGTTGAATCATCGGTATAAATTCCGTTTGAACCTCCCCACACAGAACCTTGATTTGTTCCGGTTACTTTTATTGAATAGGTTGTCCCTTGGTTTTTGCGATATGTTGCTAAATTTACAGGACTATTCAGTACCTCCGACGAATTTGTTTCTTCTGCTCTAACAACAACGTTTTCAAATCTAAAACTTCCGCCAAACGAACCGAAGCTATGTGTTGAAATGCCATTTTTTGCGCTACCTGTATAGGATGGTTGACCTGCGAGAATTGTGACTTTTAGAACTCCAACTTCTCCAACCTTTAACAACCCTGCATGAACTGCTGCTTTTCCTATTGTTGAATCATCGGTATAAATTCCGTTTGAACCTCCCCAAACAGAACCCTGATTTGTTCCTGTTACATTTACTGAATAGGTTAAACCTTTATTGGTTCGATAAGGCACTAAATTAACGAGATCGTTTAGAATTTGAGCGTAAATACCATTACTTAAAAATAATAGTAAGAAGAAAACGCAGATAACCTTTCCTTTTTTCATAATAGTAACTTTTAAAATTAATCCTACTCTCCTTAAAGGATTTTCAGAAGACTCCTTTTATTAAACTAAGTGAATATTTTTGAATAAATTTTATACCCAAAGTTCTGATAATTCAATTTATGGACTTTATTCGATTTAACTCTTAAAAATAATTAATAAATTTAGAATAAAAAAGGAAATAAAATATTTAATACCAGATATTTAGTGAAAATTTACTTTGAGTTAAATTATTCAATAATAGATTGGAATTTTACTCATTTAATATTAATTTTAAGCATATCAAATGCTAAAGCATGAATCATAAAGTTTCACTTTTAGTTTTATTATTTTTGTTGATTCTCTCATGTGATAAACAATCCAAAAAAGACGTTTTCAAAATCAAACATGAAAAGGATGGTATCTTTAAAAATTCTTCTGAACCTGATTATTATGTTAATCATAGTGCAATTCCATTAGATTCTTTAAGGTTAAAATCGCCTGAGATTATACCAATACTAGATTCCATAATTACTACTATTGAACAACATGATTGGAATACTTTTATAAAGTTTTGTGATGTTAAAAATTATAAAGAACAGATTTCTTATGGAGTAAATAAAGAACAATATGTTTTTGAAATTCTTAATTTAAGGGCTCCAGATAAGATCGAATACCTGAAAGAAATTCAAATAATTATGGCATCAATTATTGAAATGAAAATTTTAACCTTTAGTTATGATAAAGATTTTAAATATTCTTTTTATCAATTCAATGGAATTATATCTACCAAAGAATTTGGGCAATTTGAATTTTGGTTTAAACTAAGAGTTAATGGGAAAAGTGCCAAGATAATAGGTGGTGTTGGATAATTAAATATCCTGAAAGGCAATTATTGAATAACAATTTATTAGTATAACGCGTTGGGTGCAATTATTAAAAACGTCTGTTCGAGTTTTTTTTGTGCAGTAAAACGAAACAAAAAATGTATCGAGAACCGTTTTTAACTATCATTTTTCTGTTCTCGATACAATTTTCTATCGAAAATCGAAGTGACGAAAAATCATCGTTAAAAATTAATTGCACCCAAACGGGTTAGTATAGTCTAAATAAAATTAGAAATTATGAACCAAAATTTAAAAACGTATTCAACTAAGATAAATCATCCAGCTTTTAATAAATATATTAAAGATACTTATAAATGGTCAGCCTTATTTTCAACCATATTGGCTGTTATTGTTATTATTAGTTTTTATATATATGGAGAAACTAGTTATGAAATGGATAATCCAGAAGCCTTATATATTGGTTTAACAATTGGAGGGATGTTTATTTTAATTGCTTTTTTTCAAATAATGGGCAGAAAAAAAAGCACTACTTGGGACGGAAGCATTATTGAAAAGAATATTAAAAATAAACGTAAAAAATCTCAAAATGATAATTCTTGGAGACACTATGAAGAATTTACTGTTACCATACTCCGTGACCATGGAAACATTTATCATCTAATTGCTGAAGATGATGATACTATATATAATTATTATCAAATAGGTGATAGAGTGAGGCATCATAAAGGTTTAAATTCTTATGAAAAGAGAAATAAATCAAATGATACAATTATCTTCTGCAATGCTTGTGCAACGCTCAACGACATCAATGATGATTTTTGTTTTCGATGTAAATGTCCGCTACTTAAATAACGAAAATTTAAAAAAGAGTATGTTCACATTTTTCTTGAAACCAATACCAAGCCAATTCCAACAACTAAAGAAATAATAAGATTAATTGTTGTTTTACTACCCTCAAAATCACTGTTAATATAGGGGCAACAACTTAAATACTTTACGTGCATAAATGAATTTCCGTCGTTTTTTAAGTAAACAGAGTCACTAATATTTTGACCTGTTCCAGAATATTTCACGCTATCAATATAAAATTCATAGCCATATAAATAAGTATATTGGTTTCGGAACATTTCATTTCGTTCACCGTATTCTCTTCTATAACTAGTAACTTTGGCTTCAATATCGGTTCCAAAAAACGTTAACGTCAACAAAAAAATACCATAAACGGTAAAAATAATACCGATGCTTAAAATGAGCCATTTTCCCCAAGGCAAATTTTTAAATTTCGACATTTTAAATGAGTGTTATGATGAGTTTCAAATTTATCAAAAATTCGCGCTTTATTGTGTATTTAAGTAATGGTTAAAATTTAATGTCGTATTTAATGTCAAAATTATTCAGCACTAAATTTAATTGTTCTTTGAGGTTTTTAAAGCATTTATAAGCATCGAAATCTAGCCATTGATATTTTATTCTTCGCCACAGTATTTCTA
>NZ_JAUYUD010000098.1 GCF_030692605.1 Lutibacter sp. | reverse complement strand
ACTGTTGTTGACCCCAAAGGAAAAGCTGCGGGAGCATTGCTAGTTACTGTGGCAACTCCACAATTATCTGAGGTGGTTGGAGTTCCTAAAACAACATTAGTCGAAGTACATGCAACATTGGTTGTTCCTGTTGTAGCTGCTAGTGCAGTTATGGTTGGAGAAATATTATCTGTTATTGTTACTGTTTGCGTTGCTGTAGCTTGTAATCCTGCATTATCAGTTACAGTCCAAGTTACTGTTGTTGTTCCTAATGGAAATGCTGCAGGTGCATTGCTAGTTACTGTGGCAACTCCACAATTATCTGCTGTGATTGGAGTTCCTAAAACTACATTTGTTGAAGTACATGCAACATTGGTTGTTCCTGTTGTAGCTGATGGTGCTGTAATAGTTGGTGGAATATTATCCGTTACCGTTACTGTTTGAGTAGCTGTAGCTTGTATTCCTGCATTATCAGTTACAGTCCAAGTTACTGTTGTTGTTCCTAATGGAAATGCTGCAGGTGCATTGCTAGTTACTGTGGCAACTCCACAATTATCTGCTGTTGTTGGCGTACCAAGAGCAACACCTGTCGCAGTACAAGCTGTATTTGTCGTTACAGCAACATTTGCTGGCGCAGTAATTGTTGGATTCTCATTATCCGTTACCGTTACTGTAAAACTACAAGTATTAACAATGTTCAAACTTGCATCTAATTCATGAAATGTATTTGTAGTTAATCCAGGAAAAATACTTCCGGAAGGCAACCCAGCAACTTGACTAACCGTATTCCCAGAACTTGGTGTTGGTTCTATAAAAGTTACAACTGCTCCACAAAGTCCGGGGTCATTGTTAACTAAAATAGGTGTTGGACAAGAAATTGCAAATGCTACATTCCCTTTTAAAGCCTCCACATTTTTACTTTTATTTGGAATTAAATAATAGTCTGTATTTAAAGATGAAATAGTTCCCCCTTCAAGTATAGATAAATGAGAAGAAATCCAATCTTGTTCTTTGTGATTTTCTTCTGTAAAGGTTAAATTATTTTCAACTATGGTGTGCTGGTTTGGTAAGTCTTTTTCATTAGTTGTAAACCAAAAAAAACCACCCAATAAACCAATAGATAAAAGGAAAAGGTTCAGGTTAAGTCGAAATTTTAAATAAAGTAGTTTTTTAATCATAGCGTTAAAATTAAATCACTAATATAATGGGGTTAATGGGGTACTAAAATTACATTCAATTAAAAAAATAGTGTAGATAAAAATCCATCTATTTGCAGTCGCTTTTACATACTAAAATCAATAGTAGTTTCAAGATAACTCTTGGGGCATGTTTAATAAACTTATAAAAGTTAATTAAGGAAAATGTTATTTAAGTTTCATAATAAATAACAATTATGGAGGTAAAGTTTCTTTTCATATTTTTAGGGGTTTTAACAGTCAAATATATAAAAAATAATAATACAAAACCATTTTGTGTTGAAAATTAACATATTACATTTTAAAAAATTGCTATATCAACTAACAAAAAAGAATAATTTATTACTTAATATCGAAATTTTGTTTTATTTCTATTACAAAATATATAAAATACAAAACAAAAAATAGGTCAGAAAAATTAATGTTATAACATAAAAATTGCAACCAAAATTGAAGTTAATACAATTCCTATTCCAAAAATTTTAAAAAAGGTAGAAGAATTTTTATTCTGAATTTGAACACTTTTTATGTCTTGACTATTAAGTTTCGTTTTAATTTTCTCTCCATATTCATTATTTATTCCATAAAAAACTTCATTATTTTTTTCGATTGATTCATAAATAAACTCATCACCGTTTTGCATGGTAACTTTATAATAACCATTATTATTACTGCTTGCCTGATCTAATGACGTAGGCTTTTTATAAACGTTACAACTTTGTACCATAAATATAACAAACACTAAAACTGCAGCTCTTTTAAAAATACTCATATAAATTATTTTGAACTTTAAAATTATACAAATTATCCTACAATTACATAAATTGTTTCTTTTATTTTCTTAATTAACACCTATAAACTATCAAATTAACCAAAACTATTTATTTTTTGTAGTATCATTCATTTTTGTACTTTAACCTTTTTAAAATTAAAACGATAAACCTATGAAATTTAAAGTTGTTTTCTTTTCAGTAATTTTAATAGCAACCAGTTGTAAAAACGAGCCCCAAATCAAAAAAGAAGAAGTTCCAGTTAAAAAAGATTCATTAACCATTGCTATGGAAATTCATGAAAGAGTGATGGTTATAGACACGCATAACGACATCGACATTGCTCAATTTACAGATAGTATTAATTATACCCAAGAATTAGACAATCAGGTAAATTTGCCAAAAATGAAAAAAGGCGGATTAGATGTTTCTTGGTTTATTGTTTATACTGGTCAGGGTGAATTAACAAAAAAAGGATACGATGAGGCTTATAAGGAAGCTATTGATAAATTTAAAGCCATTCATAAACTTACTAATGAAATTGCACCAAATGATATTAGTTTAGCGGTAACTTCCAAAGAAGCTAAAGCCATCTATAAATCGGGTAAAAAAGTAGCTATGATTGGTGTAGAAAATGGATATCCAATTGGTACAGATATTAAAAGAGTGAAAGAGTTTTACGATTTAGGAGCTCGTTATATGTCACTTTCTCATAATGGTCATAGTCAATTATGTGATTCTAATACCGGTGAACGAGATACTATTTGGTTACACAACGGTGTAAGTGAATTGGGAAAAAAAGTGATTGAAGAAATGAATAAATGGGGAATGATGATCGACGTTTCTCACCCTTCCAAAGAATCAATGCGTGATATGATAGCGCTTACAAAAGCACCATTAATAGCTTCTCACTCATCATCAAGAGCACTTTGTAACCATAGTCGAAATTTAGACGACGAGCAATTAGAATGGATTAAAAAAAATGGTGGAGTGGTTCAAACCGTTGCATTTAATAGCTATGTAAATGAAGAAAAAAGCAAAAAATTTAATGAAGCTAGTAAGTCTATTTTAAATGAAATAGCTGCTACTAAAAAGTTTAAAATTGTTCCATGGAGTGAAGTTCAAAAAATGAAGAAAGAAGCTCAAGAAATTTATTTTGAGAAGTATTCTGAAGTCAAAAAAATAGCAAAACCTCACTTAGCTAAAATACATAACATCGCCGAACCTGTAAACGTGGCTGACTTTGTAAATCATATAGATTACATGGTTCAAAAAATTGGAATAGACCATGTTGGTATTAGTTCCGATTTTGATGGCGGAGGTGGTGTAGAAGGTTGGAACGATGCTTCTGAGACCTTAAATGTAACTATCGAATTGTTAAAAAGAGGATATACAGAACCTGAAATTGAAAAATTATGGGGAGGAAATTTATTGAGAGTTTTAGATAAAGTACAACAAATTGCTCAAAAAATACAAGCCAAACAACTTTAAATTTAAGCTCTTTATTATATTTTAACAACTCAGCAACTCTTTTGTAATTGGCAAATTTTAAACTAATTAATTAGCTAAAACTTCATACACCATCATTTTACCGTTGTTAACGGTTGCTATAATGTAATTTTTATTTTTAACCTTTATACTATTTAAATGCTTAATTTCTTTATTACCAAAATTAATTCCCAGATCTATTCCGTTTAAAACAGCACCTCCAGACAACATCATATAGCCAATATTACCATCAAATTTAGCATTGTATGGTGGAGCTCCAAAAAAGTTACCTGCAATTAACATTTCTTCTTTTCCATTTTTATCAAAATCTTGCTTTAAAAAGGAAGTAATTGGAGCCCATTGCAGCATATTTATAAAAGATTTAAATATAAATTTACCTTTATCGTTCTCTAAATAACCTGAACTTAGGTTGGTTGCTGTTCTTAATTCTGAATCTTTTATAAATGCTTTATCAAAAACTTGATCGAAAGAATTGCCAGCAAATTCCTTATAGGTTTTAAATTTACTTTGAAAAGGTTCTCCAAAAACTGCATCTAAATCATCTTTATCATTAATACTATAGTACACCTTGTTTTTAGCAAAAGTCACCAATGTTTCTACTTTTCCATTCTTACTAAAATCTCCAACAAACATTTTTAATGGATACTGTTTTGAGGCCTTAAATTTGGTGTTTAAACCCCAGTTTCCAACTAAATAATCGAGATCCCCATCTCCGTCAATATCAAAAGGAGCAATTGATTGCCATAAACCAGTATTGTTGTTTTGAGCCAATAAATCGGTAACATTTTTAAATATTCCATTTTCATTTTTGAAAAACTGAGGAGACATCCATTCCCCAACTACAATTAAATCGTCAATTCCATCTTTATCAAAATCGGTAAAAATAGCATCTGTTAACATTCCCAGAGAGGCTGACAATTCACTTTTAACGAGGCTGAACTTCCCTTTTCCATTATTTTTTAACAGATAAGATGATGGAATTTTACCAAATCCTGAAGCCGATGATCTACCCCCAATAAACAAATCTATGTCTCCATCGTTATCAAAATCGTTGGTTCTTACAAAAGATCCATTTTCAAAATACTCAGGTAAGGCGTTTACAGCCTTAGAAAACGCACCTTTTCCATTATTAATATACAGTCTATCTTTTAAAGGCAACGATTTGTTATTAAACTCTCCGCCTCCAGAAACCACAATTAAATCTTGATCACCATCGTTATCAGCATCAAAAAAAGTGGCATCTACATCTTCAGAAATGGCGTCAATTTCAAAATAGGAAGGTTGCTTTAATAGGATGTTTGTATCATTTTGAGTAAATAATTGAGCATTTATTCGAGTTGAACCACCCATAAACAAATCCATTTTTCCATCATTATTTATATCTGCCATTGCAAATGCTGGACCTTGGGTTGAAACCTTATACGGTGTTAATGGTCGAATATCAAATTCTGAAAAATTATTTTCAATATGACTAATAGCTAGGAAATTTGAATCAATAACTTTTTTAAACCAAGGTTTGTTACTTTTAAATAGCTCTCCATAATCTATATTTTGTCTATTCATCTCAGGTTTCAACACCAAAGTCTGATTTGTTTTTACATTTTTAATTGTTTGAGAAGTATTATCTGGCCAAATAATTAAAAGTGAATCTATTGCCGTAATATTAGAAAAACCAAAATGAATTATGGGTTCAACAGAGGATTGAAATCCTCTTGTGGTATATAATTGTCTGAACTGAAATTTAGATTTATGATAAGCAAATACCTTAGTTCCCAATCCAAACGTGTTTTTAGTGTCTGTTTTGAAACTAAGTTTCAAATAGGTGTTGTTTTTAGAATTATTTTTCAATAATGTTGGTTTTGCATTGTAATTATTTACAATTAAATCTAAATCACCATCATTATCCAAATCAGCATAAGCTGCACCACTTGATTCAGTTGGCGTTTTTTTGCTCCAAATTCCAGATTTATCTTCAAATTTTAAATTAGAATTCCCTTTATAAAAATAATTATGAACCGCTCCTTTAGCCATTAAATCCAATGCCTTTTGATCAAATAATTTTGACGTATTTACTTTTTTGCTAATAGCCTCATCGGTAAAAGTTCTTGCATAATCAAGATCATTAAAACGCCCATATATTCCGTTGGTAACAAACAAATCTAGCTCTCCATCTTGATTGTAATCGGCTAATAATGGTGCCCAACTCCAATCGGTTGCTTCTACTCCACTATACAAGGCAATATCTATAAAATAGGTTCCTTTTTGATTAATTTGAAGCATGTTACGTGCAAATTGAGGAAAATAACCTAAATTTTCTCTTATTTTATGATACTTTATTTGATTGTCGTTAAGTGTCGATTTTAAATGTTTTTCTTCTTCAGGTAGCATATCTAAAGTAATAATATCTGGATACCCATCGTGGTTGACATCGGCCACGTCGTTCCCCATAGAATATCTACTAACTTTACCAAAATGCATTTTTAATTGATCGGTAAAAGTGCCATCTTGGTTGTTAATGTAATAATAATCGTCTTCGTGAAAATCGTTACTTACATAAAAATCGTCCCAGCCATCGTTGTTAAAATCGGCCACTGCCACACCCAATCCATACCCATTAGGCCCGCTATAAATACCAGCCTTTTGGCTCACATTTATGAATTTACCATCTTCATTACGCAACAATCTTCCTCCATTACTTTCACTAACTCCAAGTCTATTTGAAGCAGGACCAAAAGACTCGGCACTGTGCTTGCCTTCATTTAATAAGTACATATCCAAATCACCATCTTTGTCGTAATCAAAAAATGCAGCATTGTTTGCGTGTGATTTTATGTTTAAATTATAGGTGGCTCCTTGTTCTGAAAAAGTTAAATCACCATTATTTATAAACAACTCGTTATGACCCTCAAATCCTAAAATACCAACCACCGCACACACATAAATATCTAAAAGCCCATCGCCATTTATATCTACCATAACAGTGCCTGTATTCCAATCAGATTCTCCTGCAACTCCTGCTTTTTCAGTAATATCTTCAAATTTAAAGTCGCCTTTATTAAGGTATAATTTATTGGAACCCATATTGGCAGTGAAATAAATATCTGGCAATCCATCATTATTAATATCACCAACAGAAACACCTCCTCCATCATAAAAATACATATAATCTAATGCATTTAGTTCTTTAGTGTTTTCCAATTTATTTATGAATTCAATGTTAGAATCACCACTGGAAACTTCAGTAAATAGGTTTTTTTCTGCTTCAGAATTGCAACCAATTATTGTTAATAGTACTAAGAAAAGAAATCTTCTAATCATTGTATTTAAATAGTTTTGGAATGTCATTATTTGGTGCTGTAATCAAATATTTTGTTCCTTTTTCTTTATTAATAAGTTTCATTCCTCTAATTTGACCCTTTACAAAAAATCCTGTTTTGTTATGCGGTTGCCAACTAAAACCACCTTTGCCATCTCCAAAATAGACATCGCCATAACTTGCATCTTGTCGGGTAAATTGTGTTTTGTATCCAAAATTATTTCCTGAAGTAATTATATCTAATTTTCCATCTTTATTCACATCAAAAACAAGAATGTTATTGATTGTTGACATTTGAGCTCTTACTGGTAAAGGTTTTACTTCAAAATTATTTTTGGTGTTGATAAGCACCAATGAATTAAAAGTATTTATAGTTTTAACACTTGTGCTTTCTAAAATTTCTTTTGAAAACAATTCATCAATAGATTTTGTAGCGTAATCTGCAAAGGTCAGTTTCAAATTTTTTATTGAAGGAATTTGTTCAACTAATTCGTTATACAAGCTTACAGGTATGTCTTTTCCATTAATTATTCTGGTTAATACTTGTTCTATAGAACCATTATTATCAAAATCATTCACAAACATTTTAACTGGTTGAGTC
Source organism: Lutibacter sp. (assembly GCF_030692605.1). Lineage (GTDB taxonomy): Bacteria > Bacteroidota > Bacteroidia > Flavobacteriales > Flavobacteriaceae > Lutibacter. Next base: position 21,177 of record NZ_JAUYUD010000098.1, on the reverse strand, counting down.
TCATTTGCTTTATAAAACGAATTATTTCCTCGATTACCTAGCACAATATCTACATCACCATCGTTATCTAAATCGGCAACTTCTATGCAATTAAAAGCTCCCGAAATTTGATCTAAATTCGATTTAAAAACACTTAAACTAGTTCCATCATTTTTAAAAATTGAAGGTGACATCCAATCTCCTGCGAGCACTAAATCTTTAAACCCATTACCTGTGAAATCATGCCATTTAGCATCGGTAACCATCCCTATATTTTTTATTTTATAAGCCGAAGCATCTGTAATATCTTTAAAATCTCCTTTTCCATTGTTTTGAAGTAAATATTGTGGTGGGTTTAACCCATAAACGCCTGGTAAACTTCTATTTCCAACAAATAAATCGACATCACCATCTTTATCAAAATCACATGGCGCAATAACCGATGTGTTGTATGAACCCGTAGGTAAGTTAAAAGTACTTGGTAAAAAATTCCCTTTCCCATCATTTATATAAAGTCGATCTTTAAATTTATTGACACCAGAATTAACTTCATTCCCACCAGAACCAACATATAAATCAAGATCTCCATCACCATCAGCATCAAAAAAAGCTGCTGCCGTATCCTCGAAATAAGAATCAATTTCTAATTGCTTATTTTTTAAAATAACAAATTTACCTACTTTATTTTGCATGTAAATTGATGCAGATTGTTGCTTTGCACCACCAATAAAAAGATCTTCTAGCCCATCGCCATTAATATCTCCAACGGCAACAGACGGGCCTTCTTTTGAAAGCATAAAAGGCACTAAACCTTCTTCATTAAAATCGATATAATTTTCTTCTTCATGACCCCCAAACTGCTGATTTGTTTCAGAAAAATAAGTTTTTATTACCTCTTTTCTCTTCACACCTTCAGCCTCTGTTGCATCAGTAACTTTGAGATTTATTGTTTTATTTACGGCTACATTTTTAATAGTTTGAGTATTTTTATTTGGCCATACTACTTTTAAAGAATCAAGTTGTTGAAAATTACCTAATCCAAAATTTAACACATAATCTACTGAAGACTGAAAGCCTCTAGATGGCATACACTCTTGCGTAAATATGTTGCCCTTAACAAATAATTTTACTGTTGTTCCAACACCAAACTTGTTTTTTTCTGTACCAAAAAGTTTTACTTTTAAATAACTATTCTTTGATTTTGTATTTGATGTGTTTTCATAGGCTAACATTTTTTGATTCACATTACTAACAATTAAATCTAAATCGCCATCATTATCTAAATCTGCATATGATGCTCCATTAGAAAATGTAAGATCTGAAAATCCCCATTTTTCGGCCATATTGGTGAACGTTAAGTTTTGATTATTTTTAAAGGCATAATTCATAATTGGGGTACTTGGCATTTTGCTTATGACCGCTTCCAACTCTTCTTTTTTACCTGTTAATGCCATTTTCTGAATAATACTATTGGCAAAATAATCTAAAAAATCCTGATTTGTTAAATCGTGATATAACCCATTGGTAACATAAATATCTTTGTATCCATCGTTATCCATATCAAAAATTAGGGGAGACCAACTCCAATCGGTTTCAGCAGTATTGCTCATAAAACCAATTTCTGAAAAGGTATTATTGCCATTATTAAGTTGCAACGTATTTTGCATATATTGATGGTGAAAATCTCTGTTTACCTTTAATTGATACACAAAATAACTATCAAAATTAGCTAATTCCTTCAATCGTTTATCTTCTTCTTGTAACATGTCGGCTACATAAATATCTTGCAAACCATCGTTATTAATATCTGCAATATCAGCGCCCATAGAAGACATTGTTAAATGGGCCATGTATTCTTTTACCTCATCTTTAAAAGTTCCATTACCTTGATTGATGTATAGATAATCTCGTTCATAAAAATCATTACAAACATAAATATCTGGTAGTAAATCATTATTAACATCACCAACAACAACACCTAAACCAAACCCAATTAAGCTTCCATAAATACCTGCTTCTTCACTAACATCTACAAACTTGCCGTTATCATTTTTAAGTAATTTATCTCCACCACCTTTAAATAGTTCTGGTAACAACCAATCTTTATCTCGTAAATTTCTTTGATTGGCATATTCTAATGTGTTAACTGGTATAAAACTGTTATTGAGTATATAAACATCTAAATCTCCATCACCATCATAATCAAAAAATGTAGCGTGGGTAGTAAAACCGTCATCATCCAGTCCATATTTTGCAGCTTGCTCTGTAAATGTTAAATCTCTATTATTAATAAATAATTCATTTTTCCTATTATCTCCTTTTACATTTCCAGCATTTGAAACATAAATATCAAGATAGCCATCATTATTTACATCTACCATAACTACTCCAGTAGACCAAGCATGTGTTCCTTTTGAACCTGAAGTTTCACTAATATCTTTAAATTTTAAGTTTCCTTCATTCAAAAATAATTTATTTGATCCCAAATTGGAAACCATATAAATGTCTGGTAATCCATCATTATTTATATCTCCTATTCCCACACCTGCACCATTGTAAAAATTACGATATGAAAAAATATTAAGATCTTTAGTGTCCATTACTTCATTTGTAAAATCTAACCCAGTATCATCACTACTTAGGCTTTTAAACAATTTATCCTCCGAATTTTTAGTAGCTTTATTACAAGATTGCAACAACAACAAACCTCCAATAATTATATAATATCTTATGTTTTTACTTCTTAACATCATATGCGTTTGTGCCTAATTAATTTGTATTATTTGTTCTTTTTACAACTTCCAAAAGTAAGGAATTATTTGTACTTCTTTAAATTTTCAAAATTATTACCAACAAAAATAAATTAAAGATAAAAACAGAAATTTAATACCTTTGTAGTTATTGTAAATTTGGTTACAATGAAATTAAAATGTTAGTACAAATGAAAATTATTTATATTTCAATTCTATTTCTTTTATTTAGTTTAACAAGTTGCAAGGACAATTCTAAAATTCAATTAGATGATGCTTCCAAGAAAGAATTGTTAACTGAGACAGATGCATTAACCTTGATGTCTGAAGTATATGACACCTATCAGAATTCAGAAAAATATTTAATAAAAGGTATTTTTTACCCGGCTAATTTATTAAGTCAAAATTTAAAATTATGGGGGGACGAAGGCAAGCAGTATGCTGCTTTTAATGTAAGTCCAGCAAATGCCAATATAAATAATTTTTGGGTTCAATCGTATGAAGGCATTATAAAAACAAATAAAACCATTCTAAGTTTGGATTATATGTTTGAAGAAAAAATTATTTCTGAAGAAACATATAAACGTTTAAAAGGGGAATGCCATTTTAATAGGGGGGTTTTTTATTTCTATCTAGCCTCTAATTTTGGAAACGTACCGTTAGTTCAGGAAATTGATGAAACGGTTGAACTTTCTGTTGCAATCTCAACTCAAGACGAAGTGTTTAGTTGGGTGGTTCAGGATTTAATTTTAGCCAGTGAACAATTACCCGTTACTTTTGAATCTAAATCAGATACAGGCAGAGCAACCAAAGGAGCGGCCTTGGCTTATTTGGGTGAAGCATATATGTGGTTGAAACAATATGATAAAGCTATTATTGCCTTTAGCCAATTAGAAAAAAATTATGAATTAATGCCTGATTATATAGATATTCACGCATTTAAACATCAAAATAACAAAGAATCTATTTTCGAAATTCAATTTAATGGTAATGATAATTTAGGTTGGGGGCGCGATAATTATTCTACATTTATACAATCTTTTTCTTTGCCAAATGAATTGGGTGGTGCTGGCCTTGTGTATGCGAATCCAGTATTGGCTACCATTTTTAATCCAACAGATACTCGTAAAGTTGCAACAGTAATAGGCCCTGGAGAATCTCATCCAGACTCGACCATAAACATATCTAGTTATAATAGTGTTCAAGAACAATTTGACGGAATTAATACGTTAGGAACTAAAGATAAACCTTGGTTGGGAGATGATGGTGAACGCTCTGGATATTATGCAATTAAAAATTGGAGAGCTCCAGATCCAAGTACATCAGCTTCTACTGTTTTTAGTAAAGCAAATGTTATTTTAATGCGTTATGGTCAGGTTTTACTTGGATTAGCTGAAGCCAAATTAAACACAGGAGATATTGAAGGTGCTGCCGAACTAATTAATAAAATTAGAATTCGTGCAAAAGTTGAACCTACAACATCAAAAGATCTTTTGCCAGTTTTATTAAATGAATACCATTTTGAACTTTCTAGTGAGTATTCACTTTGGTATGTTCTTAGACGCTCCAATCAGCATCTTAATTTTATTAAAACTAATTACAATATTGAAATTCCATCTGGACATGATTTGTTACCAATTCCTGAGCAACAGCTTAAATTAAACAAAGCACTTAAACAGAATAATGGCTATTAATTTATAGAATCGAACGTTATCAAAATGAATGCTTCAATAAAACTTGAAGCATTTTTTTTGTAAAATATCAAGATTTCTTTCAAAATTGAAGTTTGAAAAGATTAATAATAGGTTAATGGTATGAATGACCTAATAATAAACTGCCTTTTTTTATTTAGCTTTGAAAAAAATTTAAACATATGAATTCTATAAAAAACTTTTCATTCTTTGTTGTAAGCTTATTAATCATTAGTTCTTGCTCTAAAACAAGCAAAAGTGGGCTCTTATTTGATTATGAATTACCCAAAAACTCTGGTATTGATTTTAAAAATATAGTGGTTGAAACTGATAGTTTAAACTACTTTAATTTTCCTCAAATTTATATGGGTGGTGGAGTTGCTATTGGTGATATAAATAATGATGGTTTACAAGATGTTTTTTTTACATCGAACCAAAATTCAAATAAACTTTTTTTAAACAAGGGCAATCTAAAATTTGAAGATATTACCGAAAAAGCAGGTGTTTCCGGGAATAAATTATGGAATACTGGAGTTTCTATGATTGATATAAATAATGATGGTTTTTTAGATATTTATGTTTGTGTATCTGGACATGCTGAAAACAAAAAGAACCAATTATATATCAATAACGGCGATTCAACATTCACAGAAAGTGCAGAAAAATATGGTGTTGCAGATAATGGTCAATCCATCCAAGCTAGTTTTTTAGATTATGACCAAGATGGAGATTTAGATATGTACATTGCAAATTACCCATATGTTCCAACAAGTACACCTACTTCTTTCTATAGAGAAAAAATGTTAAATCCTACCATTGAAGATTCTGATCATTTATACAGAAATAATGGAAATAATACCTTTACAGATGTAACTGTAGAAACAGGAATTTTAAACTACGGTTTGACTTTAAGCGCCAATGTGGGTGATTTTAATCAAGATGGATGGCCAGATATTTATGTGTCTAATGACTTTACTTCTCCAGATTATTTTTATATAAACACCAAAGATGGCAAGTTTAAAAATGTTGCTGATTCCGTTTTAAAACACACTGCACTTTATGGAATGGGAGCAGATATAGCCGATTATAATAATGATGGCCTACTCGATTTTATGCAATTAGACATGACATCTGAAAGTAATAGAAAACTAAAAGCCAATATGTCTGGAATGAACCCAGACTCTTTTTGGGAAGTAGTTAGAGATAGTATGCATTACCAATATATGCATAATATGTTGCAATTAAATCGTGGTATGGATGAACACGGAAATTTAATGTTCAGCGAAACATCTAGAATTGCAGGAATGTCGGCAACTGACTGGAGTTGGAGTAGTTTATTTGCAGATTTAGATAATGATGGGTGGAAAGATGTTTTCATTACAAACGGCTCTAGAAGAGATGTTAACAATACCGATTACTTTAAAAAACTTAAGAAAAAAACACATTTTGGAGTAAAATTAACGGTAGACGACGTTAAAAAAATTCCTTCTGAAAAAGTAGAAAATTATGCTTTCAAAAATAATGGGGATTTATCTTTCACTAATGTTTCAAAATCGTGGGGTCTAAATTTAAATGGATTTTCAACTGGAACAGCATATGCCGATTTAGATAATGATGGAGATTTAGACTTTGTAGTTAATAATTTAGATTCTATTGCAACCATACATAGAAATAATTCTAGTGATCAAAAACTAAATCGCTTTTTAAGATTTAAATTAAATGGGCCAAAATCAAACCTAAATGGACAAGGTGCAAAAATAAAAATTGTAAATAAAGGGTTATCTCAATTTCAAGAACTTTACTTAAGTAGAGGTTTTCAATCATCCGTGGAACCATTTGTTCATTTTGGTGTTGGAAATGAAAAAACGATTGAGATTGTAACTATTGTTTGGCCAGATGGTAAAACACAACAATTAGCAAATGTAAAAACCAATCAAGTTCTTACTCTAAATTATGCCGATGCAGTTGCAAAAAATATAGACCCAACTAAAACAGTTGAGCCTATATTTAAAGATGTAACTGGATTGTTTAATTTTCCTTACAAACATGGTGAAACGTATTTTGATGATTATAAATTACAAACTCTTCTTCCTTTTGACCATTCTACTTTAGGTCCAAAAATGGCTATTGCAGATGTAAATGGAGATGGTTTAGAAGATGTTTTTGTAGGAAATGGTGCTGGTTTCGAAAGCGAGTTGTTTATACAACAAGCAAATGGTTCATTTAGTCAAATGCAAACGCCAGCATTTAAAAAAGATGCACCGTTCGAAGATATGGGAGCTGCATTTTTTGATGCTGATGGCGATTTAGATTTAGATTTATATGTTGTAAGCGGTAGTTACGAGTTTAAAGTAGATTCTCCAATGTTGCAAGACAGATTGTACTTAAACAACGGAAAAGGATTATTTACAAAAACAACTTCAAATTTACCTGTTTTAACTGCAAGTGGATCTGTTGTAAAACCTGCCGATTTTGATAATGATGGCGATATCGACTTATTTGTCGGAGGTAGATTAGTTCCAGGAAGTTATCCTTTACCAGCAAAAAGTTACCTTTTAGAAAATAACGGAAAAGGTATTTTTAAAGATGTTACAGCAACATTTGCTCCTGAATTTAACAGTTTAGGTTTGGTTACAGATGCAATTTGGACAGATTATAATAATGATAAAAAATTAGATTTAATAATTACCGGAGATTGGATGCCAATTTCAATTTTCAAAAATGAAAAAACCAAATTTACCAATCAGACGAAAGTTGTTGGTTTAGAAAAATCAACGGGTTGGTGGTCTAGTATTGCACAAGCAGATTTTGATAAAGACGGAGATATGGACTTTGTTGTTGGAAATTTAGGCTTAAATTATAAATCTAAGGCTTCAGATAAAGAACCATTTGAAGTGTTTGCAAAAGATTTTGATGCAAATGGATCTATGGATATTGTGTTAAGTTATTACAATGAAGGAACATTATTCCCTGTTAGAGGTCGTGGTTGTTCATCAGAACAAAATCCAAGTATTGCTGAAAAATTTGAAACCTATAATGGTTTCTCAGTGGCAAATGTAACTGAAGTTTATGGCGAAAATGAACTAAGAGATGCATTACATTACAAAGTTCATACCTTTGCAACTAGTTATGTAGAAAATTTAGGAAATGGTAAATTTAAAGTTACAAGTCTTCCAAATTTGGCTCAATTATCATCTGTTAATAAGACCTTAATTGATGATTTTGATAAAGACGGACATTTAGATATTGTTATTGCTGGAAATTTATTCGGATCTGAAATTGAAACAACTAGAAACGACTCTAGTATTGGATTGTTATTAAAAGGTGATGGCAAAGGTAATTTTACTCCTGTAACTAGATTAAATAGTGGTTTTTATGCTCCAGACGATGTAAAAGATATGGCTTTTATTACTTTAAAAGATAAATCTAGATACATTGTAGTTGGTTCTAACAAAGCAAGTTTAAGAGTTATTAAAGTACTTAAATAGATAGATTAATAATCTTTAATAATAAAAGGGCGAGTTTAAAACTCGCCCTTTTATTTTGATTATTTATTAAGGATACTTTTTATTTTTTTTGAAGAAATTGAATGCTCTCATTATTTACTCCGACAACATAATATGTTGTATTTTTAATTGTAATCTTATTCATAGATCTTGCTGGTCCGTCAATAGAAAAACCTCTATTAATATCCATAGAAGTGTAAAACTGTCCCTTTTTATTATTTAATAATAACACGCCGTGAGAAGCGTCTAATCTACTTAATTGCGTATTTACTTCATATATATTTCCTGCCATTAGCACATCCTTAAATCCATCATTATTAAAGTCTACTACAAGCATTGTATAAACTGAAGTCCATTGTGCAATTGTTGGTAAAGAGGAAATTTTAAATTTACCATTCCCTAAATTTTCAACATAACTCGAATTTAAATTATACAACTCTCTTTTATCCGCTGCTTTTAATAAATTAGATGAAAAAACAGTATGTAAATCTGCTTTTGCAAACATATTATAACCTAAGAATTTTTCTTGCAATTTTGGAATTTGCTTAAATAAATCATCTTTGGTTGCAAATAATATTTCCTTTTTTAAATTGTAATATGTTATAATTGGATCATTCTTTCCGTTAGCGTCAAAATCGTTTAAATAAAGTCGCATTGGTTCTGTTTTACTAGCTTTAAAAACTGAATTTTGACCCCAGTTTCCAACTACATAATCATCATCACCATCATTATCAAAATCCGCTTTTACAATGCTATTCCATAATCCATTCGAAGATTCTAATTCGGTGTTTTTTTGCTGAATAAATTGTTTTCCATTATCATTTAAAAAAACAGTAATTGGTAACCAATGACCCACAACTATTAAGTCTGAAAAGCCATCTTTATTTACATCAGTCCAAACAGCATCGTGAATGCTTCCAAAATCTAGAAAATCTTTCGCTTTTTGTTTGGTTACATCTATAAAAATGCCATTTCCTTTATTCTCTAACAAATAACTTGTAGCTTTTTTTCCATATTGAGTTGGAACAGAATTTGAACCCATAAATAAATCCAAATCACCATCGCTATCAAAATCATTTGAAATTACTACCGAAGCATTTAACTCAATTGTTGGAATTGCTTTTTCGTCCTTTTTAAATATTCCATTATTGTTTTTATACAATCTCGGTTTTAGCATATTTCCGCTTTGAAATTCATCACCTCCGCCAACAACAATTAAATCTAAATCGTTGTCATTATCAGCGTCAATAAAAATGGCATTGCTATCCTCACTAGCAATATCCTTTGCTATTTCTGGTTGAATACTTTCCAAAAACATTCCATTTTTTTGTTGAATAAACAACATGCTTTTCTGTTGCTTTGCGCCACAAATGAAAACATCATCTAAACCATCGTTATTAACATCTGCAACGGCTATTTTTGGACCTAAATTAGAAAGCATAAATGGCACTAGAGGCTCTCTTACAAATCCGTACGAATCGTAATCGAAGTGTTTATACTTAAATTTAGGTGTAACATTTTTTATGAATGATATTTCTTCTTTTTGAACTTTTTTATAATAATCTCCGCTTGCTTTTTCCTGCTCAAATAGTACAGATTGATTGCTTTTTACATTTTTTACAACATCAAAAGTTTTGTCTGGCCAAATTACATGTAATGAATCTATTTTCGTGATATTTCCTAAACCAAAATGTAGGTTTGGTGGAATGGTTGACAAATAACCTCTTGTGGTAAAATTTTCTGCATATTGCATAGTTGCGCCTGTAAATATTTTTACTTTGGCTCCAATTCCAAAAATATTAGCTTTATTTCCTTTGAATTTAACCTTCAAATAATTTGATGTTTTTGTTGAAGTGTTTTCATAAACAGAACTGGGTTCATTAAGTTTATTAACTACCAAGTCTAAATCACCATCATTATCCAAATCAACGTATACAGCACCATTGCTAAAAGTTGGTTTGCTTGAAAACCATTTACCATTCATTTTTTCAAACGTTAAATCGCCTTTATTTTTAAAAATGAAATCAGCTGTTTTAACTTGAGGAATTTTTTTTATGTGATCCATTTCAATATTGGTCATTCCTTTATTAATATTTTTTTGAATTTCTTTATCCGAAATAAAATGTATAAAATCCATATTGTTTGTAGCTCCATAAATGCCATTTGCAATAAAAATATCTTTAAAACCATCATTATCAAAATCGGCAAACAACGCTGCCCAGCTCCATTCTGTTGCTGTTATTCCAGCCGCAAAACCAATTTCACTATAATTGCCATTTTTTAAATTTACGTGCAATGTATTTTGCATATACTGCGGCGCGTATCCATTTTTTAAAAATTGCAAATAATCTTGGTATTGATATTCGGTTCCTGAAGATGTGTATGTTACTCTATCTTCTGGCAACATATCCACCGACAAAATATCGGTATATCCATCATTATTAAAATCGGCAACATCATTTCCCATAGAAAAATGTGCCGTATGACCTAAACTTTTATAGTTTTTAGAAATTTGATCTTTAAATGTTCCGTTTTGCTGATTGATATACATATAATCGTTCTCCAAAAAATCGTTTCCAATATAAATATCTGGCCAGCCATCTTGATTAAAATCGCTAATAGCTAATCCCAGGCCGTAACCTGTTAAACTACTAAAAATTCCTGCGCTTTTTGTAACATCTGTAAAAACACCATTGTCATTTCTCAATAATTTATCTCCTGCCGGAGCATCTTCTACAAATCTAGAATACCTGCCAAAAGTAGCACTTGGATGAACCGATTCATTTTTCATTAAAAACATGTCTAAATCTCCATCCAAATCAAAATCAAAAAAAGTTGCTTGGTTGGAGAAAGAAGCAAAGTTTAATTGATATTTTTTGGCTTCATCTTTAAAATAAGGAATCCCATTTGTATCAATTCCTTGATTTATGTATAACTGATTTTCACCTTTAAATAAAATGTTATTGTTTACTTGGCAAACATAAATATCTAACAAACCATCATTGTTTATATCTACAATAGTTACTCCGGAAGACCAACCTTGTTCTCCTTCTAGATTAGCTGCTTTTGTAACATCTTCAAATTTTAAATTCCCTTTATTTAAATAAAATTTATTTGGCTTTTGGTTGCCAATAAAATACAAATCGTCAAGTCCATCATTGTTAAAATCGGCACATGCGATTCCAGCTCCGTTATAGTAATACAAATAAGTTAGGATGTTTAATTCTGGGGTATCTTTAAGTTCATTTGTAAAATCAACACCCGATTGTTGTGCTGTTAATTCTTTTAAAAGAGTGTTATTATTTGTACCCTTATCACAGGAAAATAAACTAATAAACGCAACAAAAAATATAAAATGCTTGTAAAAAGTAATCATAATAATAATTAAAAAAATCCTTAAAAAAGTTATGTAAATAAAAGGATTTTTTTAGAAATTATCATTCTTTTTTTGAAAAGTGTATAAAATAAATTAACCAAAATTTTAAATAAAATTAAAATATTTTTTAGGTATACTTTAAAAAAAATATTTAAAGTATGTATGTATTTAGATCCAGCTAATTTTCCATATACTGAAAATTGAAAGCAACCACAAAGGGGAAAGACGCCCATATAATTTCCTATCAAGGATTCCCAAACAAGTTGGCAATTTCATTTTGGGTGAAATAAAAACTAGTCCCTGATATTTTACTTTTGAGATTACTGTGGTTAATTTTAAAAAGTATTTTATCATCCAATTTGCTATATTGAAATTTTACAACAGTATCAACATCGGTTAAAATAATTACTTGATGGCTCCTAAACTTTTTAAACCCATTATTTATAATGTTATAAACGGTGTCTTTATTAGGAAAATGAAACGATTTTTCTGTTTTAGTCCCGTTAGAATTTGTATCGGAGTAAACAAAAGTATACATCTCATCCATTTTTATCAATTTTAATGAATGTTTCCCATTTTTAACACTCCCAATTTCTTGAGCAAATAAAATTGTTGAACTGAATAATAAAAAAAATATTAGTTTAAAACGCATCAATTATTAAATAAATTTTGGTAAAACCCTTCACAAAAGGATGCTAATCTACTGATATTTTTTAAATACCAAAGAGTATATCTTATTTAATATTGAATTTGTTCGCCCTTTCAGATTAATTATTAAGCCTTCGATCCATTTCTTGCGCTGCATAGGCGGCAACATCATCGGCATATTTACTCATTCCAAAACCAGCATCGTACCCTAATTCTTTTGCAAGTTCATGCGAAATTCGTGGTCCACCACAAATTAAAATTACTTTATCTCTTAATCCTTCAGCCTCTAACAACTCCACCAGTTCAATTAAATTTTTAATATGAACATCTTTTTGTGTTACAGTTTGCGAAACCAACAATACATCTGCTTTTAACTCTAGGGCTTTAGCAATAAATTCTTCATTGGTAACTTGAGATCCCATATTTAATGCTTCAAACATTTCGTAACGTTCTATACCATAATGCCCCGCAAAACCTTTCATATTCATAATGGCATCAATACCTACAGTGTGTGCATCCGATCCCGTACTTGCGCCAATAACTACTATTGGTCTACCAATTCGTTCTTTGATAAACGCATCTGTTTGATGCATATCCATTGCTGATGAAGCTACTTTAGGCACATTAATAGCACTATAATTTACAACGTGAGTTGAGTTACCATAACAGTTGAAAAAGGTAAAACCTTCCATTAATTCTTGGACAAAAACCACTTGCGGATTCTCAAATCCCATTTTACGCATTAATTGTTTTGCAGCTTCAATGGCTTCTTCTCCTTTTGGAACAGGAAGTGTAAAGCTAAGTTGCACTTTACCATCGTTCATGGTATCTCCGTATGGTTTTACCTTGGTTAGATCTAACGTTTTATCAAAATCATTTGAGTTTGTTGAATACAGTCCTCCACTCATAATTCAGTTTTTTATTTTATTCTGAAGATATATTTCTTTCAAAATTAATTCAATTTTTTATTCATAATGGCTACAAAAGGATTATAATAATTTGCTCCTTTTTCTACAACTCCTGCTAAACCCTTGCCTCCATTTAACGGACGTTTAATATCCGCAAAAATACCTTTTTCAAGAGCTGTAAATAATCCTACTTTTTCAATTTTCTCCAAAAGTTCAATCGCATCACCCAATACTTTTTGAGCTCTTGTTCTAATAATTCCACCATCTTTAAATTCCATTTCATCACCAATATTCTTCATATTATTAAAAATATATTTAGCATTTTCGATAGATAGGTAGCGATCCGACATAAATGGGGTGTGAATTGCTTCGGTTAACATTCCTAGCAATTGAAGTCCTTGACCAGTCCAAATTGCAATCTGATTAAAAAGAGCATCTTGTACGTGACCTTTAAATACGTTTCCCGTCATAAATTTAGTTGGAGGCATATATTTTAAAGGTGCTTTTGGGAATATTTCTCTCGTCATTTGAGCCTGAGATAATTCGTATAAAAATCCGTTCTCAAGGTCGGGATCCATTTCAAAAGCGTGACCGAGACCCATTTGTTCTTCTGGAATACCTGCAACCAAAGCGAGTTGTTCATTTATAAAGTCGGATGCTAATACTGTATGCGCTTCTTGAAAAGCATCGGCCGTAGTTAAATAGTTATCTTCTCCCGTATTAATAATAACACCCGCAAAACCGTTTAAAACACGCGAAAAATATTGATCTACAATGGTGCGTTGCATATTTATATCTCTAAACAAAATGCCATAAAGCGCATCGTTAAGCATTACATCTAAACCTTCAAGAGCACCCATTGCTGCAATTTCTGGCATACATAAACCCGAACAATAATTACACAAACGAATATATCTTCCAATATCTTCCCCAACTTTATCCAACGCCGTACGCATAATTCTAAAGTTCTCTTGGGTTGCCACAGTGCCTCCAAAACCTTCGGTAGTTGCGCCATAAGGCACAAAATCTAACAAACTCTGCCCAGTGGTGCGGATAACCGCAATAATATCTGCGCCTTGACGTGCAGCCGCTTCTGCCTGTACAACGTCTTCGTATATGTTCCCGGTTGCAACAATAACGTATAAATAGGGTTTTGTGCCTTCACCAATAGTGTTAATATAATTTTCTCTTTTTGTTTTTCTAGCTATAATCTTGTCAATACTTTCATTTACAAAAGGTTTAATGGCTAAGTGAATTGCATCCAAATTATTTATTGGAAGCTTGGTAATTTCAATAGTTCCATTGGCAACTTCTTCGGCAATTTCTTGAGGATTTAATCCTGTTTCAACAATAGCGTTACCTAAAAAGAACATGACACCTTGACTTAAAACACCTTTATTTTTTAGTTCATCTATCAAAACATTGGGTAACGGAACACCATTTACGTCAACACCATCAATTCCTAAAAGTCGACACAACGTGCGTTCAACGGCAACAGTGGTATAATTATCTACAAATAGTTGAACCTCTTCAGCAATTTTTTTAGATACTCCTTTAGCATAACCTACCTTTTCAAAATCTAGTCCTAACTTACTTTGTTGCATTTTATTTGAGTTATTTATTTTTAATTATTTAAATGGTTTTGAGCTTTACTAATAATTTCTTGATTAATGCCCAAAATGGTACATATATGAAGTGCTTCGTGGGGCGTATCGCCTATTCCATCATCAATAATAGAATAATCTATAAAGTTATTGATATTATAATTATTAAAAGTTTCTAATGAAATAGCTTGATCCAATCCTTTAACTCTTAATTTTCTACAATGTGAGCTCAATCCACTATAATGCGTTGTGATTAAACTTCTAGTGTTATTTTCAAAAAAGATGTTTGCCACTGCATTTACAATAGCTTTTCCTTCAATAGGATTAGTTGTACGAGCAAGTTCATCGATTAAAATAAGCACATTAGTTCCTTTTAAGGCTTCTTCAACCATTACATTTACTTTTAACATTTCTGAAGCAAAAGATGACAAACCTTCTCCCTCAGATTGCTCATCTTCAAACAAAAACATAATTTTATCTACAATAGCAATTTCAGCAATTTCAGCGGGAATGTAAAATCCGAATTGATATAAATATTGACAAAGAGCTACTGTTTTTAATACAACCGTTTTTCCAGCCATATTAGCACCCGTAATAAAACAAACCGATTTATCTAACTTAATGTTAACTGGTTGAAATTTTTTTTGTTGAAGATGTAGCGTTTGCTTAATTTGTGGATTAAACATTGAAATATATTTTGTAGAACTATCAGAAAAAGTTGGTTTGCAAAGATTCATTTTTTGCGCTTGATTTGCTTTGGCAACAACAACATCTATATGTGCCAAATTGTTGAGCGCAATTTCAAGATTTTTATGACTTATTCTTAATTTTTCGCACAATAAAGATCGAACACCAACTTCTAATACTTCAGCTTGAGCAAATAAAGAATCAAGTTCTTTTAAACACTCTTCTTCAATTTGGTATTGGGTGTTTTTACATGTTTTTATTTTTTTTCGTATGAATGCAAGTTCATCAGAATAGACATCATAAATATAAAAAGAAGGAATATTAGTTTGATGAGGATCTAAAATTTCAATAACTTCTTGCAATGAAGGAAGTTCAATTAATTGAAGTTGATACTCTTTTTGTAAATTGAAAATATCTTGCACAATTATGGCAAAATGTTTAATTTCAAATAATTCAATGTCGTCTAAAACCAGATTTTTTCCAATGTTTTTTATGCTTCCATTTATATCTCTAAGTTGGGAAAGTTTTGTTTGAAGTTTCGTGTAAAACGTACTTTTTAAAACAAGACTCTCTAACACTTTTTCAACTAAATTTAATTCGATTTCAATAGCATTGGCAGTTTGCAACATAGGAAAATCAAGTAAAAAACGTTTACCTACAGACGATTTTAGATCGAGATCTTCAATCATAAATTGTAAGGTTGGCACTTTCGTTAACGCGTTTTTTAACAGCATCTTATAATTTTTTTACGTCGTACACTGGAAGTAACAATTTAAGTTCCAATGCCTCTTTTAATTCATCTGAATTAAGGTTGTAACCCTCGGGAGAAGTTGGATTGATACAAATTGCTATCAATTTGGTTTTTTGCAATACACTTACTTTACCTCCTCTTTTTAAAAATGAATAATACATTTCTGGTGACACAAAAATCTTTGTGAAATCTCTCACTATTATTTCAATTTCTGTTCCTAATTTCTGATTTTTTAGAAATTCAATAAACGAATCTGTAATTGCACCACCTACATAAAAACGTGTTCCAAAATTAAACAAGTTCTCTTTAATTTTTTCACTATTTAAAACGGAATTAATTTTAAGATCAATAACTTCTCCAAAAGGATTTATAGCCCAAACTCCAGATTCTATCTCCATTAATTTATCGACTAAAACTTCCTCCACTTTTTCAATATTGATAAGATTAAAAACATATTCTGTTTTAAATACCAATTGTGGAATATTGCCAGAAACTGTAGCGCCAGTTGTCAAAATCATAGCTTCTGTAACAGTTGGAGAACCACTGCTTTTACGAGAAAGTGCACCGTCAATAATAGTTAAGTCGGCACCATAGTCTTGCATTTTTACAATTAGTTCTTTCAAACTTTTAGTAGTTGTTGGTCCCGATAAAATTACTTTTCCCGAAGTTTGTGCCCTAGCAGTAATCAGCCTGCCTAAAGCAGTTGTTTGTGTGCTTATTTCTAAAACTTCGGCAACCAGCTTTCGCTTCTTGTATAAAAGTTCGGGTGTAACAAATAACATTCCCTCATAAATTTCAATTTCTGGCTTATGTTTGTGTGTAACTTGATCAACACTTTCGCCATCGACACCAATTGAAGTTAACGCTATTTTTTTTGTTCCATTTTTCAATTGAGACAACACGTAGTTTAAACACTCGGTTTTACCAGTATTTTTCTCAAGTCCAACAATAGCCAGACTTTTATAATTTTCTATATCCTTTACAAAAGGCATTTAGTGGTTACCATTTCGTTCTTTACGTTTTAATGAAGCCGGTTCTAGCGATAATTGTTCTCCTTTATGAAGCGCGGCTATACCTTCCGATTTCTTTGCTTTTTCACTTTCAGAACAACTACAATCATTTATATAATTCATAGGCTCGGTATAGGTGGTAATTACACCTTCATAATTTCTAAGAATCACTTTTCCAGGACTTTGAGAAATAATATACTGTGGCATTACTGGAATTTTTCCACCTCCACCTGGGGCATCAACCACAAATGTTGGAACTGCAAAACCAGAAGTATGACCGCGCAAATTTTCAATAATCTCTATTCCTTTAGAAACTGGAGTTCTAAAATGTTCCAATCCCATTGAAAGATCGCACTGATAAATATAATACGGTCGAACACGATTAAACACTAATTTATGAACCAAATTTTTCATTACATGCACACAATCATTTACACCTCTAAGCAGCACCGATTGGTTACCTAATGGGATACCTGCATTTGCAAGTCTAGCTAATGCAGCTTCAGCATCAGGAGTAATTTCTTGAGAATGATTAAAATGCGTATTTAACCAAATAGGATGGTATTTTTTAAGCATTTCAACCAAATTTTCTGTAATACGTTGTGGTAAAACCACTGGTGTACGAGAACCAATACGAATAATTTCTACGTGAGGAATTGCACGAAGTTTACTTATAATATATTCTAATTTAGTATCCCCAACTAAAAGTGCATCGCCACCTGAAAGCACTACATCTCTAACTTGAGGATTATTGGCAATGTATTCAATGGCTTTTTCGATATGATCGTTGGATGTAGATGTATCTGTTTGACCTGCAAATCTGCGTCGTGTACAGTGTCTACAATACATAGAACACATATCTGTAATCAAAAACAAAACTCGATCTGGATATCTGTGTGTTAACCCGGGTACTGGCGAATCTTCGTCTTCATGTAATGGATCTAACAAATCTGCATCCGATTGAATAAGTTCTGCTCCAGTAGGAATAGCTTGTTTACGAACTGGACAATTAGGATTATCAGTATCTATAAGTGTCAAATAATAAGGTGTTATGGCCATTCGCAATGTTGCTAAAGAAGCACGAACGCCTTCTTTTTCACCTTTGGTTAAATGAATATATTTAGTTAAGTCTTCTAATGTTTCTATACGATTTCTAGTCTGCCATTTCCAGTCGTTCCATTGGTCGTCTGAAACCTCTGGAAAAAACTTTTCACGATTATTTATTTTCATTTTAAACATATAATTTTTCGAATAAATTTCTAATTCCTTTTGATTTTCTGATGATATCGAGTGTTAAATCGGCGTGCCCAAAAGCATACCCATTACCCACAATCATATCAATATCTTTTCCAACCCCTTCTGCGCCCAACGCTGCTTTTGTAAAAGATGTTGCCATTGAAAAGAAGTATACACAACCTCTATCTTTCGTAATTAATATGGAAGTCATTTCTGTATTTTCAATGTTAACATTATTTATAACCACATCGCAGCCTTCTTCACCACATATTTCGGTTACTTTCGAATATACTTCCATTACGTTGGTTGCATCGGCAATAATAACGTGTGTTGCTAATTTGAGTTCTTTAATTCTTTGCGCATTTTCTACTGAATATTCAACTACAATTACTTTTCCGTTTGGACCCACTTTTTCCATTGCTTGGTAACAACACAAAATACCCGATTTACCACCACCTCCAATAATACAAACGGTATCATCTTTTTTAACCAAACGATCTACTTGAGCAGGGGCTCCCGCAACATCTAAGGCTGCAAGTGCCAGTTTTTCAGGAATATCAGTTGGTAAAATGGCATAAAGTCCGCTTGCAAAAAGAATTGCTTGTGCATCTACATCTACCTGATCATTTGAAAGATTAATAGTGTGAATCTTATTTATTTTTAGTGGAGTTAAACTCAACGAAACCAAGGTAGCAATGGTGTCGCCTATTTTTAAATTTTTATCTGGAAAGTTTGGTCCAATTTTTTTAACAATACCAATGAGCATTCCACCAGAACCTGTAACCGGATTTTGCATTTTACCACGTTTATTTACAATAGAAAGAATCATTGCTTCCATTTTTGTAACATCGCTATTGCAAACACTTTTAAGCTGAGTAAAACTCGCTGAATCAATATTCAGCGTTTTAACATCAATCAACAACTCATTGTCGTAAATTGACATTGTATTGTCCAATTTTTGAGCAGGTTGAGGAAGTGTTCCTTTAGGTTCAAGTACTCTGTGAGTACCGTATTTATTACCTTTGTTCATTGTTGTATTCAATTATTTACTATTGACAGATGCCAAAACTGGGCACTATTTACCTTTTACTTTTTTGACAATCCTAATATTACTCTTGCCTCTGCTGGAGTTGCAATTTCACGACCCAATTCTTTTGCAATTCGCACAACTTTTTCAACAAGCTCTCCATTTGATTTTGTTAAAACTCCCTTAGAAATATAGGTGTTATCTTCTAAACCAACACGAACGTGTCCGCCGTCTATTATTGAAGCCGCAGCAAGTGAAAATTCAAATCGACCAATACCCGCAACGCAATAGGTTGCATCTGACGGAATACTTTCTCTTAGAAAAACAAAATCACGCAACGTGCCTGAAATTCCACCATTAACACCCATCACAAAATTAAAATGCATTGGCGCTTTGATAAATCCTTTTTTATGAAGGCGAAGTGCCATATCAATCATCGATTTATCGAAAACTTCCAATTCTGGTTTAATGTTTCGTTCAATCATTCGTTCGCCAAAATATTTTATGGTGTTTTCGGTATTTTCAAAAATTTCATCACCACCAAAATTGAGCGTTCCACAATCTAATGTTGCCATTTCTGGATTTAATTCGGTTGGTTCTAACCGTTCATCATTGGTCATACCAACCGCACCACCAGTTGATGGTTGTATAATTACTTCAGGATATTTTTCTTTAATAGCATCCATTACTTCTTTAAAACGGTTTTTATCTTGTGTAGGTGTTCCATCATCAGTTCTAACATGAAGATGAATAATGCTCGCGCCAGCTTCATAAGCAAGTCCTGCTTCTCGCACACATTCTTCAATAGTATAAGGAACCGCAGGATTGTGTTCTTTTGTAACCTCGGCACCAGAAATAGCCGCTGTAATAATTAACTTTTCCATGGTAATTTATTTACGTTGATTTGCTTTTGGTGTAACGCAAGTACCAGTTGCTCTACAAACAACAATAGGCTCTTCTAAAAAATCGCAAGCCGAATCTGAAATATCAGGACGAGGAGCAATAACTTTTCGAGCTTCAAATTTCATTTTACGGCTAGAATTTCCTTCCTCAATAATTTCACCAACTGCTTCTATATAATCTCCTGCGTAAACAGGTGCCATAAATTCAACCATGTCATACGCCTTAAATAGGCCTTCGTCACCATCTCTCAGAATTAGTAATTCTGTGGCAACATCACCAAATAATTGAAGCATTCTTGCTCCATCAACTAGGTTACCACCGTAATGTGCATCATGGGAGCTCATTCTTAATCTTATCATCGATTTTAACATATTGTTATTTTTTGTTATATTACTATATTTTATGTAATTATTTTTATCAAAAAAACAATTTTAATAAATTTTATACAAATATAATTCTAATTTTCTAATATTTGAATATGTGTATTTTTATATTTTAATGATGGTAACATGTGTTTTTTACTATTAAAATTGATAACAAACTGATCGAAAAACAGCAGATAAATCAATTTTTTTCATAATTAATTTACGTATTTATAGTGACCTTTTAAATTGGAAGGAATTTAAAGGAGAATCGAGGAAATCTAAAAATGATTTTCCGAAAAAATTGTGAAAAGATATTGTATAAGGCAGTACCTTTTTTGAATCCTTTATTCATTTTTTAATGAAAAAGGTGTTTTTTGTGTGATAAAATTTTGAAACAAATTATAGAATAACGGTGGATATTAATATGCTATGAAACCCTAAAATATAATGTTTTAGAATTTACAATACTTACAATTTGTATCTTTTATCAAAATGATTTTTTAAAAATGAAATTTGAATAAAAAGCATAAAGGTTAAAAGCAAAATTGCATTTAACGAAATTTTTGAAATTGATAATATTGGACTCGTTTTTATCTTAAGTAATAAGAATAAAATAATGTCGTATTTTATTGCGTATATATAATAATTTTCGTATATTTATCTCATTATGAGATATATAACACTTAAAAATGAAGAGATTGAGGTATTGGAATACCTTCATCGGAATAGCCCTAAT